>NZ_JBHTSF010000024.1:0-78981 GCF_042795295.1 Streptomyces sp. NPDC056486 | reverse complement strand
GGAAGGGGGCGACCCCTAGGCGGCCGAAGGTGTGGCGGAAGCGGACTTGCAACTGTCCTGCTGGCTCATCGCCTTGCCCACCTCACCCTCCTGCAGCTTCTCAAGCGCCTCGTTGCCGCTCTTGCTCAGCTTGTCCAGCTCACCCGCGACGTTCTTGAGCCCGTCGGCGAAGTCCGCCTGGTCCTTGGTGTCCAGGCCGTCGACCTTCTTCTTCAGGTCGCCGTACGACTTGGAGATGGCGTTCAGTTCCTTGACCGCGTCGTCGGTCTTCTTCTGACCGCCGTCGACCGGCGGGGCACCCGCGTCCTTCACCGCGGTGCCCATCGCCTTGTAGGCGTCGGACATGTCCTGGAACGCCTTGGAGTCGGTCTTCTGGACGTCCCCGGGCGAGCTGTTGTCCGAGGTCTCCTTCTGGATCGCCGCATTGGCGTCGGCGATCTTCTTCGACTGCGGCTGAACCGAGTCACAGACGTCCTTGGCCCAGGAGTCCAGCTTCTCGTTGCCGTCGTCGCTGCAGCCCGACAGCGCCAGTACCAGTACCGCACCGCCGGACAGTGCGGCTGCAAGCTTCTTGTTCACCGGATTGGTCCCTTCCATGGCTCTCGGCCCCGGAACTTACACGCCAACTGGGTTACAACCGCATGCCGGGGGCCCGGTACCGCCCCTATTGAAGCCATTTGCACCAAGCAGGGAGCGCGAGAGAAGGCTCACGAGACATTCACCGGGCACACGAAGGGCGGACGCCGCGTCAAAACGCGCCGCCCGCCCTTGTGTTGGGCAGAGTCTGACCCGGCGTTACGAAACCACGGCCGGGTCAGCCGAGTTACCTACTCGCTCCGCACCACCTTCCTCCTGGTCGCCCACGGCGATGCCTCGCCTCTTGGACACGTACACCGCGCCGACGATGACCAGGATCGCGAGCACCGCGATCAGTGCCCGGATCCCGGCGCTCGCGTCGTCCCCGTAGCTGAACTGGACTACCGCGGGCGCGATGAGCAGCGCCACCAGGTTCATCACCTTCAGGAGCGGGTTGATCGCCGGGCCCGCGGTGTCCTTGAACGGGTCACCGACGGTGTCGCCGATCACCACCGCGGCGTGGGCCTCACTGCCCTTGCCGCCGTGGTGGCCGTCCTCGACGAGCTTCTTCGCGTTGTCCCACGCGCCGCCGGAGTTGGCGAGGAACACCGCCATCAGCGTGCCCGTGCCGATCGCGCCCGCCAGGAACGAACCGAGCGCGCCGACGCCGAGCGAGAAGCCGACGGCGATCGGGGTGAGCACGGCGAGCAGACCTGGCGTGGTCAGCTCGCGCAGCGCGTCCTTGGTGCAGATGTCGACGACGCGCCCGTACTCCGGTTCCTCGGAGTAGTCCATGATCCCGGGGTGCTCGCGGAACTGCCGCCGCACCTCGTAGACCACCGCTCCGGCCGACCTCGACACCGCGTTGATCGCGAGCCCCGAGAAGAGGAAGACGACCGCGGCGCCCAGGATCAGGCCGACCAGGTTGTTGGGCTGCGAGATGTCCATGACCAGGTTCATCGGGGCGCCGTCGCCCATTTTCTCGCCGACGTCCTTGGCCGCGCTCGCGATGGCGTCGCGATACGAGCCGAAGAGCGCCGCGGCCGCGAGGACGGCCGTGGCGATGGCGATGCCCTTGGTGATGGCCTTGGTGGTGTTGCCGACGGCGTCCAGGTCGGTGAGCACCTGCGCGCCCGCGCCCTCGACGTCACCGGACATCTCGGCGATGCCCTGCGCGTTGTCGGAGACCGGGCCGAAGGTGTCCATGGCGACGATCACGCCGACCGTGGTGAGCAGGCCGGTTCCGGCGAGCGCCACCGCGAACAGGGCGAGCATGATCGACGTACCGCCGAGCAGGAACGCCCCGTACACGCCGAGCCCGATCAGGAGCGCGGTGTAGACGGCGGATTCGAGCCCGAGCGAGATTCCGGCCAGGACGACGGTGGCCGGGCCGGTGAGCGAGGTCTTGCCGATGTCCTTGACCGGGCGCCGGCTGGTCTCCGTGAAGTAGCCGGTGAGCTGCTGGATCAGCGCGGCCATGACGATGCCGATCGCGACGGCGACGACCGCGAGAACCCGCGGGTCGCCGTCATGACCCGCGATCGCCGTGTCCGAGACGCCGTCCAGGTCGGCGTACGTCGCCGGCAGGTAGACGTAGACCGCCGCGGCCACGAGCACCAGTGAGATGAACGCGGAGATGAAGAATCCGCGGTTGATGGCGGTCATCCCGCTGCGGTCGGAGCGCCGTGGCGCCACCGCGAAGATCCCGATCATCGCCGTCACGACACCGATCGCCGGAACGATCAGCGGGAAGGCGAGTCCGGAGTCGCCGAAGGCCACCTTGCCGAGGATCAGCGCGGCGACCAGGGTCACGGCGTACGACTCGAAGAGGTCGGCGGCCATGCCCGCGCAGTCGCCGACGTTGTCGCCCACGTTGTCGGCGATGGTCGCGGCATTCCTCGGGTCGTCCTCCGGAATGCCCTGCTCGACCTTGCCGACCAGGTCGGCGCCGACGTCGGCGGCCTTGGTGAAGATGCCGCCGCCCACACGCATGAACATCGCGATCAGCGCCGCCCCGAGGCCGAAGCCCTCGAGGACCTTCGGCGCGTCGGCCGCGTAGACGAGCACGACACAGGAGGCGCCCAGCAGACCGAGCCCCACCGTGAACATGCCGACGACGCCGCCCGTGCGGAAAGCGATCTTCATGGCCTTGTGCGAAACAGCGGTGAGATCCTTTTCGGGCTCACCTTCCGCAGGAGTGGCCTCTCGTGCGGCTGCCGCCACACGGACATTGCTGCGTACGGCGAGCCACATGCCGATATAGCCGGTGGTCGCCGAGAACACCGCACCGATCAAGAAGAAGATCGATCGGCCGGCGCGCTGATTCCAGTCGTCTGCAGGCAGCAGCATGAGCAGGAAGAACACCACGACGGCGAAAACACCGAGAGTGCGCAACTGCCTGCCGAGATAGGCATTGGCGCCCTCCTGGATCGCCTTCGCGATCTTCTTCATGCTGTCGGTGCCCTCGGTGGCCGCCAGTACCTGGCGTACGAGCACCCAGGCGACCGCGAGGGCCGCGACCGCGACGGCCGCGATGACCATCACGATGAGGCGGTTGTCGTCGGTCAGTACTGCGGCTGCGAAGGTTGAGGTGTGGTCAAACTGATGAGGGGTAAAAAGCCCCGTCATTCGTCCTCCTTGACGCCTGGGGTGAGCTCAAGATGTGGACGGATTGTAGGGAGCGGAACCTGATCAAAACAGAGCGCCGCAAACGGAATTGGCTAGAGATTGCTTCCCAGCAAATGATCGCGACCGTAGATTGGCCCCGAAAGCGGTAACGCCCCAAAACCGTTGACGGAGGCCGGATTCCCCGAGGCAATTGACCGGGGCAATGATCAAATAAGAAAAAGGCCCTGCTCCGGATGGGGAGCAAGACCTTGGTGCGGCGGGAAGGGGAAGCCCGCCGGATGGGGCTGGATCAGACCGGGTCGGGCCGGATCGGACCGGGCCAGATCGGACGGGAGCCGGTCAGAGGAGCGGCGCAGGGGTCGTCGGCCACGTCATCCGGATGAGACCGCCGCCCTCGCCCGCGGTGACTTCCACGTCGTCCACGAGCCCGCTGATGACGGCGAGACCCATCTCGTCCTCACCCTCGGCATCCAGATCGACGGACGCTCCGGGCCCCGAGCCGGGTGCCCGGTCGCCGGACGTCGCGTGGGGAGCCTCGTCGCCGACCTCGATGGAGAACTGCTTCTCGTCCTCGATCAGGGCGACCCGCACCGGCGCCGAGACGCCGTTGCTCTGGTGCAGTCCGACGGCACGCGTGCAGGCCTCGCCGACAGCGAGTCGGACTTCGTCGAGAACGGCCTCGTCCACTCCGGCCCTGCGCGCGACCGCCGCCGCCACGAGCCGGGCGGTCCTGACGTGCTCGGGCAGCGCGCTGAATCGGAGTTCAACGGTGGCCATGCATCCCCCTCGGACATACGCGCGTGCTGTCAGGGGGCCGGGCCGAGGGCCCGGTCCCCTGCTGTTCTGCCACCCCCGGGCCGAGCAAGCAGCCGACCCGGGGCATCCGGCTCTCAGTCGGTGGCCGCGACCGCTTCCTCGACCGAGGTGTGAATGGGGAACACCTTGGTCAGGCCGGTGATGCGGAAGATCTTCAAAATACGTTCCTGGTTGCAGACCAGGCGCAGTGAGCCCTCATGGGCACGCACCCGCTTCAAGCCGCCGACCAGTACGCCGAGCCCGGTGGAGTCGAGGAAGTCCACGCCCTCCATGTCGACGACCAGGTGGAAACTGCCGTCGTTCACCAACTCGACCAACTGTTCGCGCAACTTGGGCGCGGTATAAACGTCGATTTCGCCACCGACCTCGACGACCGTACGATCGCCGACGGTACGGGTCGACAGGGACAGGTCCACGGATCCTCCAGCACCTTGCTATCGAGCGGTCATCCCTTGGGACACCTCGGCAGAGCCCCCAGGACGGATCGCCAGCCGCGATGGCATTCAATCACTTACCGGCAGGCATGCACGACGCCTTAGGACCATTGTCCATCCTGCCAGTGACACACTCGGTGCCGATGGCCAACTTTCCTCCACCGGGAAGACCCTTCACGGGCGCCCCGGCACGCACGTCTCCACGGACGGTCCTTGACCGGCTGACCGCGGGACCGAGCCGTGCTTCGCGCGTCACTCATACGGAGCACTTGCCCCCGCGCGCGGCCCGATATGCAGTCTGGCCTGATCGCATTCGATCCGAGGTCGTCGCCGCGGTGCAATCGGCCGGGATCGAGCACCCCTGGGCCCACCAGGCACTCGCCGCCGAGCACGCCCTGGACGGCGAGTCGGTCATCGTCGCCACCGGCACCGCTTCGGGAAAGTCGCTCGCCTACCTCGCCCCCGTCCTCTCGGCCCTCCTCGACGGCTCGGAAGCCCCGAACGGCCGCGGCACGACCGCGCTGTACCTGGCCCCGACGAAGGCCCTGGCCGCCGACCAGCGCCGCGCGGTACGCGAACTCGCGGCGCCCCTCGGCAACGCGATCCGCCCCGCCGTGTACGACGGCGACACCCCCGTCGAAGAACGCGAATGGGTACGTCAGTACGCCAACTACGTCCTGACCAACCCCGACATGCTGCACCGCGGGATACTCCCGTCCCACCCCCGCTGGTCCTCCTTCCTGCGCGCCCTGCGCTATGTCGTCATCGACGAGTGCCACACCTACCGCGGCGTCTTCGGCTCCCACGTCGCCCAGGTCCTGCGCCGTCTGCGCCGCCTCTGCGCCCGCTACGGCTCCGACCCCGTATTCCTCCTCGCCTCCGCCACCTCCGCCGAACCGGCCATCGCCGCCGAGCGCCTGACCGGGCTGCCGGTGAAGGAGGTCGCCGACGACGCCTCACCCCGCGGCGACCTCGTGTTCGCCCTCTGGGAACCCCCGCTCACCGAGCTCCACGGCGAGAAGGGCGCCCCCGTCCGCCGCACCGCCACCGCCGAGACGGCGGACCTGCTGACCGACCTGACCGTCCAGGGCGTCCGCTCGGTCGCTTTCGTACGCTCCCGGCGCGGCGCCGAGCTGATCTCGGTGATCGCCCAGGAACGCCTCGCGGAGGTCGACCGCTCCCTGGCCCACCGCGTGGCCGCCTACCGGGGCGGATATCTCCCCGAGGAGCGCCGTGCCCTGGAGCGGGCCCTGCACTCCGGTGAACTCCTCGGCCTCGCGGCCACCACAGCGCTCGAACTCGGCGTGGACGTCTCCGGCTTGGACGCCGTGATCATCTCCGGCTATCCGGGGACCCGTGCCTCGCTGTGGCAGCAGGCGGGCCGCGCCGGGCGCTCCGGGCAGGGCGCCCTTGCCGTCCTCGTCGCCCGCGACGACCCGCTGGACACGTATCTCGTCCACCACCCCGAAGCGCTGTTCCAGCAGCCGGTGGAGTCGACGGTGCTCGACCCCGACAACCCGTACGTCCTCGCGCCCCACCTCTGCGCGGCCGCCGCGGAACTCCCGCTCACGGACGATGACTTGACCCTCTTCGGACCGGCCACAGAGGAGCTGCTCCCGCAGCTGGAGGCCGCGAAGCTGCTCCGCCGCCGCACGAAGGCCTGGCACTGGACCCGCAGGGAACGGGCCGCCGACCTCACCGACATCCGCGGCGAGGGCGGAAAGCCCATCCAGATCGTCGAGGAGGGCACGGGCAGGCTGCTCGGCACCGTCGACGCGTCCGCCGCGCACACCGCCGTCCACGAGGGGGCGGTCCACCTCCATCAGGGCCGTACGTATCTCGTGCGCCGTCTGGATCTGGAGGACTCGGTCGCCCTGGTCGAGGAGGCCGGTCCGCCGTACTCCACGACGGCCCGCGACACCACGGCCATCTCCGTCCTGGAGACGGACACCGAGATCCCCTGGGGCTCCGGCCGGCTCTGCTACGGCTCCGTCGAAGTCACCAACCAGGTCGTCTCCTTCCTGCGCCGCAGGCTGATCACCGGCGAGGTCCTCGGCGAGACCAAGCTGGACCTGCCGCCCCGCACCCTGCGCACCCGCGCGGTCTGGTGGACGGTCACCGAGGACCAACTGGACGCCGCCCGCGTCAATCCGGAGATCCTCGGCGGCGCCCTGCACGCCGCCGAGCACGCCTCCATCGGCATGCTGCCGCTCTTCGCGACCTGCGACCGCTGGGACATCGGCGGCGTCTCCGTGCCGCTGCATCCGGACACGCTCCTGCCGACCGTCTTCGTGTACGACGGCCACCCGGGCGGCGCGGGATTCGCCGAGCGGGCCTTCCACACGGCCCGCGAGTGGCTGACCGCCACCCGTCAGGCCATCGCCTCCTGCGAGTGCGAGGCCGGCTGCCCGTCCTGCATCCAGTCCCCGAAGTGCGGCAACGGCAACGACCCCCTGCACAAACGCGGTGCGGTCCGCCTCCTCTCCACCCTGCTCAAGGACGCACCCGTCCCCTGAGGGGCACCCGGCGCCCGACCCGGAGCCGCCGCCTGTCCGCCCTGACGCAGAACGCGCCGCCCTCACCTCAGACTTCCGCCCAGCAAGCCCCTCAGGGCGGCCTGACGGCCCTCTGGGGGCTCGCGCCGACCACACGTCCGCCTGCAGGCCAGCGGGCGCCACAGCCCCCGCTCCCGACGTCGGGGCAATCGGCCCCGCCGGGCCCGCCCTGGACCTGACCTCCGTCACGAACGGGCCGAAGCCCGCCGCCGCGGTGACGTCCGAGATCTCGCCCCGCAGCGCGCACCGCACGATGCGCACCCCCTGCGCCTCGGCCACCCGCCCAGCCTTGGCACATGCCGCGGAACGCCCCTCCACCCAGTGATCCGCCGCCGCAAGAGCCGCCAAGTCGGCCGCGCCGCCCGCACGATGGCGGGCGACGATCACCTGCCCCATCGCGAGGACCGCGCCGCAGATCACGCACAGCACGGCCATCACGACGACGACCCACACGGTGGCGGCGCCCCGGTCCGACGCCGGCCCGGCAACCCGGCACCCGGCCCGCCCTCTCACGTCCCCACCCCCACCGTCTCCTCCGCCGACGCCACCGCCTCCGACCGCAGCCGCAGGCCGAGCCCGAGTGCTTCAGGCCCCGGCGAGTCCGCCACGACCTCCACCCGCACCAGGTCGCCGTCCCGCCGCACGATCACCGACGCACCACGCGGCGCCGCCTGCCGGGCCGCCGCCACGGCCGCGTTCTCGGGGTCCTGCCGGGCCATCGCGCGCGCCCCGGCCCGTGCCGCGTCCACGCACTGGATCTGCGCGGACGCGGTCAGCAACGCCCAGACCAGCGCCATCGTGAACAGCACGAGCGTGGGCAGCACTACGGCCGCCTCAGCCGTCACGAACCCCTGGTCCCTGTGGCGCGCCCGGCTGCCCCCGGGCCCCTCAGAACTGGACATCGAGCGCCTTCTCCACGACCGCCTGCAACGCCGCCCTGACCTGCCCGCTCGTCACCACCTTGTAGAGCAGTCCGGCGAACCCCACCGCCGCGATGAGCCCCATCGCGTATCCGAAGGGTGAAGACTCACCAGGAGGTTTGGGGGAAGCCCCCCGGAGATCGTCACCGGGGGGGCTATGTCGAGCGCGTCGATCAGGCAGGAAGCCGAACACCGTGGATCACTTCGGGACCCACGTCGATACCGAGCGTGGCAAGGAAGGCTGCTCGCCGACGGGAGGCACGCAAGCGCTCTTCGGCACGCTCTTCGAACGCTGCGAAGTACGGGCGAATCAGGGGGGTGTCTTCACCCCTGAGCGGCTTCGGGTTGGCGTTGTAAGCCGCGTACGGGCTCCGGGGAGGCAGCCACGGGAGCCGGAGAGCCATGGTCGACTCAGCGGGGCTCTCAGGGACGGGAACGGGCTCCGTCGGGGGCCTACGCCGGGTGCCCTTCGGGGGCAGCACTACGGCAAGGATGAAGCGAAGGCATGCCTCAAGGGCACGCGCGATAGAGTTGCGCACGGCGACAGCTCCTAGCAGTGGTGTCGTCGGGCCCCGGGTAGTCGGAGTGTTACCAGCACTCTGCCGGGGCCGCTTTGTTTTGTTGTGGGGTGCACGGTAGCACCGGACATCAGCGGGAGGATGGGACTTCCGCGCGTAGCACTGCGGGAAGTCCCTAGTCATCGTCGCCGTACTCGCGGTAGCCATCGTCGTAATCGTCTTCGTACGCGCGCTCTCGCACCTGGCGTAAGAAGTGGCTTGAGTGTCTCTCCAGCAACGCCCCAAGCGGGTCTGTCACATCGTCGGCATGGTCCCCAGGGTGGCCGTCGAAGAACTCGCAGTTGAGACAGGCGGGCAACTCAATGAACGCGTGCCCGCTGTCGTCCCACATGAGCCAGAGATCATTGTCGTCGGGTTCGTCTGCCACGCAGAAGCGACCGGCGTGCGGGGTGTCGTCATCGTGTTCACCTAGGCCGCACAGCAAGTAGGCATCTGCCAGGGCGAGAACGTGAGCCGGGTTGATGGCACCCGGCATGAGGGACACCGCTAGGAGTGCTTCCGGCTCAGGGACCGGGCGTATCGACGTGCATTGCAACATGGGTACGTCTTCCTGATTGTTTCGGACCTCAAAGAACCCCGCTTGCGCGCCACGGGGGAAGCGTCACAAGCGGGGTTCCCGTCTCCCTGCGGAGGGTGTTTGGCGGCACCGACCGCAGGGGGTCTATTCGCTGTCTACGACGTCCATGAACTTGCGCGGTTTACACACGGGCCCTGCATGCTTGTAGGCCACGTGGCCACCCCTGGACGCGCTGTCATGCGTAGCGGCGATTTCGTATGGCTCGCTCGGCTTTATGCGCCCCAGGCAGATCATGCATATCTTCACTTGTCGGCCGCGCGTGCGATTATCAGGGCGATCACAGCCACCCACACCAACCACGCGACGTATGCGAGATACCACCTCACACGGGGTTCAGGTTGGCGGGACTGATCATCCACTCGATACCGCCCTTCTCGGGTCGGACCCATGCCCTAGCGATCTCTTTCCGTGGCGGCGGGGTACCGGGGTCTTCCCACTCAGGGTCAATCGCTTTGAGGATGCCGACGCGTTCACCGTCCGTGACGCGTTCGCCGATGTGCTCGCTGGTCACCATCACCGGTGGAACACCTCCACGTGTCGGCGTAGCCGGTCGGCGTGCGACTCGATAGCGGCGCTGTCACCGTTCACCTTCGCCACGTTCAGGTCCTGGGCACGGCTGTAACAGCTCTCGCAGCCCGCCACGGGCTCTATCTCGTCGTCGGCGAGGCTGACTAGCTCGGGGGCTGGTAGCGCGCTCACGCGTGCGTTCTGACGATTTGCCGGGGTGTGCATGCCCGCGTCCTCCCTCAAGGCACCAGGGGTGGACGTACGTACGGGCCTGCGGCGGGAGCGCCGGACACGGCGGAAGAATTCTTGTGCGGGTGCTGCCTGATCTCAGAGGCAGCGGCCTTCGCGGCGGTGTGATCGTCCCGAAGGACTGCGTCAGCCCGTTGAGCGTCGAGCGCTTCGCACACGTCGCAACCGTCGGCCGGATCACCCGCTAGTAAGTACTCATCAATATCGACTTCGGTTCCGAGCCGTGAGGGCTCCGGCTTTTTCACCTGCCCACCTCCTGTGTCGTCCGAGTAACGGGACGTTAGGGAGGCGGGCACGCCGTGTCGCTATCCCTTCGCTAAATCGTGCGGCGGAAGGGATAGGTACGTCTCACAGCTCGTATCGAACAACACCCGCCAACGTGCGCATTTCCGGGGTCAGCGTCCGGCGCCCGGTGACGATCTTTTCGACGATGTCACGGGCGAATCGCTGCGACGGCAACCACTCCGGGGAACCTTCCTGGATCTTCCAAAGCTTCTCGACAGCCTCGCCGTACTGCCCTGTCTTCACGAGCGCGTCGGACACGTCGAGCAAGTGCCGGTTCCTGTTGTTGCTCGTCGGCTTCAACTTCGAGAACGGCACACGCTTCGCCAACTGAAGAACCATGTCGGGACGATCAATGATCGCCATGTTCTCAGCGGCCTTGAGCTTGACCGTCGTCGGCCCGAACGTC
The DNA here is from genome assembly GCF_042795295.1 of Streptomyces sp. NPDC056486. Lineage (NCBI taxonomy): Bacteria > Bacillati > Actinomycetota > Actinomycetes > Kitasatosporales > Streptomycetaceae > Streptomyces > Streptomyces sp. NPDC056486. Next base: position 68,450 of record NZ_JBHTSF010000024.1, on the reverse strand, counting down.
CGCAGGAAGTCGTTCTCAGGGGCGTACTCGCGGCCCATGGCCACTGCCGCCGAAGTGGCGAACTTGAGCGCGTCTTCAGCCTCACCGGGTTGGGAGTTACGTACCGCTGCCGCTGAGACACGAAGCAACATCCAACCCCACGTGGACAGTTCGGCCGGAGTCGCGCGAGAGATCCGGGGCTCTGTCTCGTCGGCCCACTTCACGGCAAGTGAGTACGCCTTCCCCAACTCCCCGCGCCGGAGCAAGAGCCAGCACATTGTGTTGATCGTCGCCGCACCCTCCATGCGATCGGCAGCGTCGTCGAGCGCACGCGCGAGAGCCGTCTCAGCCGCGTCGAACTGACGTGTCTGGACCATCAACCACCCGGCGAGCTGCAAGAGCCTCACGCGGACGGCACGGCCTTCGCTCCCCAGGGCTTCGGCATCCCGGAGCAACGGCGGAAGGACGATCGAGAGAGCCGAGAAACGATCGTCCACGAAGAGGGGTGTCGCGTCGTCGAGCGACTTCCGCACTCCGGCCACCGTTGGCGGGTCAGCGTCAGCAGAGAGCAGGACCGGGGGCCGCTCGATCGCGTCCCGTACCGGCTTCCATCGGTCGACCGTTTCAGGGGTTGCCCCCTCTTCGTTTCCGCCGTCGGCAAGCTTCATAGTCGTCGTCCGGAGTGCGACAGCGAGCTTGCGCAACGTCTCCATACGGGCAGTCTTCGACTTGCCTTGTTCGAGCGACTTGATCGTGACGAGCGGGACACCCGACGAGTCCGACAGCTCACGCTGTGACAGACCCCGGAGCTTCCGCGCTTCCTTGATGTTCTGCCCGGTTGTAGCCATGACTTGAGAGTACGACCGGGGAGCCGTCCGTGAACATGAAAATGCCCCCTGCACCGACCCGTGAGGATCAGTACAGGGGGCTTCGTGTCACACGCTGAGTTCGGCTTCGAGTTGCGCGTACTTCTTCCGGACCGTAGCCACGTGCCGACCGGCAGCGGCAGCGGCTTCGAGAGCGTCGACCTTGTGTCGCCACGCGCGCTCAATGATCGCGTTGGCTTCGGCGTTGCTGAGCCGGGGCTTCGCAACATCCAACGAGAGCTGTCCGGGCTCGTCGGGCAGTGGCGTGAAGGTCGGCTTCGCGGGCTCCGGGTTAGCCATCCCGGCAACCGTCGAGCGGGTGACCGTCTCCGGCGGGTGCACGACGACCATGCGCGCTGTCTCCGGCTCGCCCTGGTGCTTGTCGGCCGTCGGCTCCGGGGCCTTCTCAGCGGTACTCAGGGCCTTCGCTTCGGCGTTGGCGAGAGCGGCCATGTACACCGGGCCGACTTCGGCGAGAAGCATCACGAGCGCGGGGGCAATCAGGTGAACGGCCACGCCGACCCAATCGCGAGCCGCAACGGACAGCCACACATTCAGGAAGGTCGACGCGAGTCCGGTCGTCCATCGGAAGGCGAGCGGCCACCGGCCAAGTCCCGTGATGTTGTGCCGGGCAAGGGTCGACTCAGCCGAGAGAGCCATGATGAAAGCCGCGTCGACAATGAGCCCCAGGACCCACCCGGACCATGCCCACTCGCTGTGTCTCGCGACGAAGGGCGTCGTCGTCATGGCGGAGTAGAAGACGAGACCGACGATCAGGAACCATCTTCCGCCGGTCAGTACGTACCGGGCCCGACGTATGGGGGTAGTCGGGTCGACCGGCTTGTTGCGCTTGTCGCTCTTCAAGTCGCTTGCTCCCGTGACGAGTTGTGTAGTCGTCCGGCAGTCAGCGAGTCGATTGCCTAGCGTCGTATGAGTCGATAGTGCGCGTCCGGCGAGCCGCCACCTTCGCGCGTGTCGTGGCGGTGCCGTGCACGCTCCTGAGAGCGCTCCGGCTCGCGTGTCGGCACAGACTCACCGGGACTCGTTGAAGGCTCGTCCTGGGGCCGCTCACGGGCTTCGCTGCCGTCGTCCGCGTCGGCACGTCGGTGCCCGTCATCCGGGTCTTCGAGATACGGGATTAAGCCCGCTTTCAGTCCGACGGCAAGCCGTTCGCTGATCGCGTCCCAGATCACCCATGGGTCGCCCTTCGGCATGTACTTGCCCCACGCCGAATCCCACGCCCATTCGTACGCACCGATCGTGCGCTTCGAGTACTTGCCCCAGGCCGTGACGCGAAACGCCGACGGCCCCCCGCGAGAGACGAGCTGCGCAACGAGAGTGCCGTACGCGAGCATCACCCGCCTGAGATCCCGTTTGCTGTACGCGGGCTCTTCACCGGCCGGAGACAGCTCCTCTGACTCAGCCCACCGCCACCCGACGCCGGATCTCTGTGGGACCTCAACCCTCAGCTCGACCGTCGTTCGCCCTTCCCATCTCATGTGTCAACCACCCCGTCGCGCTTTGGCCAAAGAATGGCCGACTTCTTTGCCTTCTCCTTACGATCGCCCCTGCCCCATGCATCACACAAGTAACCGGCAGTGACTTCCTGCTCACCCTTCTCACACGAGACCGTACAGCCGTTCGATTCGAACATGCCAGTGACAAATACTTTGTGAACTTGTGAATTAATCAGCCTCGTCAATTGAAGAGGCTGAACGCAAGAAAGCCCCCGCCGAAGCGGGGGCATGTCTTGAGCGGTCTCTTCGTCAGTCGTCGTAATGGATCGTCAGCCGCTCGTCGGGCCGGTGGTCACTGATCGACATGTTGGGCCAGAGAATGAACACGAAGCCGTCGGCTTCCCATTGCTCCGACACCCGCCATGCGAGCTTGCCCATGACGAGCCAATCGCCATCGTGCACATCCTTCGCGGCCTTCGTCTTCGGTCGCTTCGCGGTCATCATCGCGTGACTCCCTCGTTCGTCGATCGGAGATCCGAGCGTACCTCAGCCCCTTCAATTGAGGGGGCTGAATCAGTGCTTAGTCGGCTCCGGGGCGGCGTACTTCACGCACACCGTGACGGGTGCCGTCGAGACAACCGGCTTGCCGTTCACGATCGTCGTTGTCGTGTGCATCGTCGTCGAGTAGTCGACGCACTCAGGACCCGTGTCGCATGCCGTGAGCCCCAGCAAGGCCACGCCGACAGCGGCAGTCACGGCAGCGGCTTTCCGGCCCTGAACGAAGTAGTTCGTCATTGCAACCGGCTTGTCGTGCTTCATCTGTGATCCCCTGTCAGCTTCTCTGCCTCTTGGCACTTACGCATTGACTCTTGCCGGTCGCGGAGCCGTTGCACGACCCTGATCTTGCCCGCCCTGACAGCGTGCTCGCCACTCTCGAAGTCGTCTGGGTACAGCTCGACCGACGCGAGCACCCGACTCCCGAAGCGCTTCCGGTCCTCCCTGAGTTGAACTTCGATCGCCCCGAAGCTTGCCGGTCGAACCCGGTAGAACCTCTCTCGTTCCGCCATGCCCTATCCCCCTACGCCGACGGGCTCAGACCCCTCAATTGAAGGGTCTGAGCCCGCATGTCAGTCGTCGTTGCCCTTGAGGAAGTACGCGAGATTGAGCGTGTCTTCCGGCGTGACCTCTTCGGGCCACTCTTCAGCCCTGAGCGTTCGGCGAGCGAGTCGCCAAATGTCGAGCCGGTCGGCCATGTCTTCCGCCTGCCGCTGCCCCTTACTCGTCAGCACCGGCATACGCGGCTCGTCGGCGTCAGACACGGGCACGGCGAAGGGCTTCGTCGATCTGCCGACGCTCCGCGTTCAGGAAGTCCTGTCGGGTGAACTGACCGCCCGTCCGGCGAGCGGTGGGGCCGCTGTCGCGCTCGATCTCGGCTGCCGTCTCGTTGGCCCACGCGGCAAGCTCTCGGAGCTGGGTCGGGTTGAGCTGTGCCCGGTCGTTCGGCACGGCGAGCGAGGCAACCCCCGGCTCGTCGGATTTCACGAAGCCGACCACGCGTCCAGCCTGCCCGGTCAGAACGGCCTTCGTCTCACGGCTGACTCGCATCATGGGTGTCTCTCTCCTCGTTCCGGCGTGAAGCATGTTCAGGGCGAAGCGGACTTGCCACTCAGGAAGTCCGGAAGGGTGGCTCACTCGGCGATCAGTCGAGCCGCGATGAAGACGAAGGTCGCGAGCGCGTAGAGCCAGAGAAGCGCGATGAACGCGTATCCGGCCTTGACCTTCGTCGGCATGGGGGCGCTCACCGGGCACCGATCACAGTGCTCAGGTTGTTCGCGAAGCGGAGCGTGCACGCGATGCTGTCGAGCGCGCGGAGACTCTTCACGAGCGGCTGAGCCTCCCCGAAGGGATGCGTCACGGACGCGATCACGTCGCCGTCGGCGTTGTGGGTCACGAACTCCGTGCCGGTCCTGCCTACCGGGGTCGTGTGGACTGTTCCACCCTGAGGGAGTCGGTAGATCGCCATTGCGTCTCCTGGTTCGTTTGGTGTCTTCGAAAAGCGGTTAGCGAGTCGATTGCCTACCGGTCGACGTGGCGGTAATCCGTGCCCGTCTTGCTCAGGTACTGCAAGGCCCTGAGAAGCCGCTCAGGGTCGTCGCGGAAGTGGCCTAGGGCGAGATTGCAGCCGGAGCACAGCGAGCCCCGTACGCGCCCCGTGTCGTGGCAGTGGTCGGGAGCCGAAGGCTTCTCAGGAGTCGGCTCAGCCCCGCAGATTTCGCACGGGCGAGTACGAAGCTCAAGGGCAACAGAGTCGGCGAGCCCGTACCTTCCGGCCCGGTTCCAGACGGCACCGCGCGGCCTCACTTGCGACCACCCCGGCTCAGGTTCGCGGCGGCAGCGGCCGTCAGCTTGTCGGCAAGCTCCGGATCGTCACCCGCGATGGCATTGACGTACCGCTTCGCGAAAGCCTTGAGCCCCTTCGAGCGGGCTTCACGGATGGCCTTGACCGGCATACCCACGACAGCCGACATGCCTTCGTCGTCGCCGCTGTCACCGTGGCCGAAGTACAGAACGTCGCCAATGCCGAACGAGTGCTTGATCACGACGCGCTGCCCCTCGCCCATCACGTCGAGAATCGCGTTGACGATCGCGAGCTTCACGCGTCGGTCTTCACGGTTCAGGTCGGCAGCCTCAACAAGGTCGTCGGGCACGTCGAGCGGTGCGACACGCTGCAAGACTGCGTCGAGCGCGACGGAGAAGTTGCCCGGCGTCTCAGCGTTGGCGGACAGCATGGGGGCATGAATGGACACGTCGCCTTCCCATGCGAGCCGGGCAGCCTCAGCGCGGTCGGCAGAGAGACGCTGTCCCTTCGGCGGCACCGTCTGAGCGAGCTTCGCGGCAAGGAACACGTCGCCGTCGGCACGGTCGAGCATGGACGCGAAGACCTTGATTGCGTCCTTGTCGGCTCCGGCGTTGCCGTGACGCATGTCGCGGAGCGCATCCGTGAGCTTGCCTTCGGCGGTCGAGTAGATGAAGGCAAAGAACGCGTCGACCGTCTCGCCGGTGAACCTGGGGAGCGCTTCCCACACGGCTATTCGAGCGATCTGAGCGAACTCTTCGCGAGCGTCCATGTACCGGTCTCCGCCGTACGGGGCGAACCGGCGAGCGGCCTTCTCAGAGAGGTAGGAAACGCGGCCTTCAGTGGCTTCGAGTACTGCCGTCGTGGCGGCAAGGTCGTTGTCCTGGGCAGCGCGGACGGTCTCAAACGCGAGCGTGACTGACAAGGGGTGTCCCTTCGGGTTTCGTGTCTCGCTCGGGAGTGAGCGAGTCGATTGCCCGGAAGGGATCGGAGGCCGAAAAGACGCTTGTGACCGGAGCCACGACCTGTTTTAGGCATGGCTCCGCCACGGAGCGGCAACACGGAAAAACGACGACCCAACCCCGTCCGGGGATGTGCTTGACGGGGCTCGATCAGGGCCGTTCGTCGTGCATGAGCAACGTACGAAGAGCCTCTTCAATTCACAAGGCACTTCGTTCGCGCTTCAATGTGTTGGACGTGCGTCCGATGTGAAGGGATGTACACAAATCGAAGGCGTGACCACGTCTCATCCCTACGGATGAGGGGTCGGGTGGGTCGAGATCGGGCCGTTACCCTTGGGATCGAAGGAAGAGCCCTAACGCACGAAAACCAGCCCCCTCAATTGAGGGAGCTGGAATCGTGTCCTTCGCGTGACCTACTGACTCGTACTCAGTTGCAGAGGTAATCCGCTCAGTAGTCAGCTCCATACAGAGAGCCCCAGGATCGGCCCCCGATCTCGGCTGCCGCGTCGATCCGCACACCGAAGAGATCCATGGTCATGCAGCGCTCGAACTCGCGCGCGTAGTCGGCAGCCTCACGAGCCGGGACCGACGCAAGGACTTCGTCGTGAATCGGAAGCTTGAGCACGTCGAGCAATCCGGCCGCTTCCATGTTCATCATCGCTTGGCCGAGCACGTCACGAGCGGTGCTCTGTACCCGGTAGTTGATGACCGCGTACGTCCTGTCACGGTCAAGCGGAAGCCGTCGACCGGTCGCACTGATCGCAACCATCCCGTTCGCCCGTGCCTCACGCTGCCACCGGACCGACGCACGCTTGATCTCCGGGTACACCCGGTCATACGCGCCGAGAGCCGACCGCACTTCGTCTACCGGCGCACCGGTCTGACGCTGAATCGTGGTGAGCCCACCCCCGTAGACCTTGCCGAAGCCAATGCCCTTGCAAAGCTTCCGGTGCCGCTTCGTGAACCCTTCGCCGTACACGAGTCCGGCCGTGAAGTCGTGAAGGTCGTCGCCGTTCGCGATGGCCTGTTTCATGCGCTTCACGTCGGCGAGCCCCGCCAGCACGCGCATCTCTACGGCCGTGAAGTCCGTCGACACCATGACGTGTCCTTCGTCGGCGAGCATCGCGCGACGAATCATCCAGTCAGACGACGGGAGCGTTTGAAGCGCGGGCTTCGTGATGCTCATACGTCCTGTGCGTGCCGCAAGAGTGTGGATGCCCGCATGGATGCGGCCGTTACTGTCGACCGTGTCAAGGAACGTGTCGGCGTAGGTCGTTGCCCACGAACCCGCACGCTTCGCCCTGAGCGCGGCATCGGCGAGCGGGTTCGGTGTGCGAGCCCCGATCCGCTGCCAATCACGGTCAAGGTCCGCGAGCGGCAAGAGAACGGCCTTGTCGACCTTGAGAGCCCCGCCGTCGGTCAGCTCCGTCAGCTCTTCGCCCATGGCAAGAAGCGCTTCCGAAACTTGCTTGCCGGAGTTGACCGACTCGACCCCGTACCGGGCAGCGACGAACGCGTACTTCGCCTCTTCCTCGCGGAGCCGTTCACGAAGTACTTCGATGTACTCCGCGTCGAGCACGATTCCGGCGCGCTGCATGATTGCGCACATGCGCGCTATCTCGTGTTCGTACTGCACGAGCGCTTCGCGTACGCCGAAGTGACTCAGCCCCTCAGTAAGGAAGGGGTCGAGCCGCGCCGTGTAAATGCAGTCGAGACCGGCGTAAAGGTTGTAGGTGGGGTGCTGAAGGTCGATGCCCGCCCACCCGGTTTCCTTCGTCATCCCCAGGGACCGGAAGACTGCCGTGAGATCCGCCTGAGTGTCGACGGCCGTCGGGTCGATGTACCACGCCGACAAGGGCTTGAGCCCGTTTCCTATGCCCCCTTCCTGGGGCTGACGCGGATCAATGAGCGTGGATTTGATCTTCGTATCGGTCGTCTTCGGCGCAAGCTCTTCGAGCGGGAAGCCCGCATGCCGGTCGAGTACGAGCCAGTCGAACGACGCGTTGTGAATCAGGAAGCGTCGAGCCATGCGGAGCACGAAGAGCGCGGCTTCACGGAAGCGGCCCCCGCGTTCCCAGTGAATGACCCATGCCGTGTCCCGGTCGCCGAACTGAACGGTGCGGAGCCGGTACCCGTCAGTGAAGATGTCGAGCCCGGTCGTCTCCGTGTCGAGCGCGATCGGGCCACGAAGTGACGCGCGCTGCGCCCACGACATGAACTCTCGAAGGTCCTGGTCCGTCTGCGGAATCCGGATCTCAACAATGTCGTCGGCAACACGGTGTCGGTAGGTCTGCAAGGTGAGCCCCCAATGAGAAGGGCTCAGCTCCCTCAATTGAGGGGGCTGAGCCCGTCGGACGGTTGTCGAGTTGTTGAGCTACTTCGCGAAGATTCCGGGTCCCGCCGTCGTCTGCTCCGGCGCGTCCGCGTCGCGAATGCCGATCAGGGCGACACCCTTGTTCGTTTTCTTCCGTCCGATACCGCGCTCTTCCATTGCCGAGAAGAAGGTTCGGCGAGTCCACCGTTCCTTTGCCGGAAGGTTCTCCGCCTCACACCAATCGAGATAGGCGTTGAATGCGTCTCCGCCGGGCATGACGTTGCCTTCCGCCGGGACGAGAACGCCGGGGAAGAATCCGGCGAGAGCGTCGCTCGTCTCGCGGTACTCGCGCGTTGCCGTCGTAATCACGTCCGGGTCCTTGAGTCCGCTCGCGTACCACTCGACAGCCCCGCGCACGGCCCACGCGATGATTCCGGCGGTCTCCGCGAGAAGCTTCCGGTCAAGGTCGTAATCGCGCTCGTTCGGTGCGAAGAATCGCGTGAACGGAATGAGCTTGACCCTTCGCCACAGACCTTCGTCGGCACCCCGGAAGCGCGGCTTGTGGTTGGTCGCCAACATGATCAGGAACGTCGGCGCGAACGTGAAGAACTCTTGCCGCAGGAACCGGGCCGTGACCTTGTCCTTGCCCGTCACGCGCTTGAGGACGGCTTCCGACATGGCCTTGCCGGACTCACCCTCGCTCGCCATGACCAGGCGTGCACCACGCAACGCGGCAATGTCGTTCGGAATGCCGCCGCTGCCCTTGTCTTCGAACGTGGCGAACGGGGTCGTGCGGGTGATCGGGCCGAAGATCGTCGTCAGTACGTCCGTGAAGACGCTCTTGCCGTTGGCGCCCTTGCCGTGCAGCACCGCGAAGCACTGCTCACTTGTGTTGCCCGTGATCCCGTAGCCCGTGAGTCGCTGCATGTACCCGACGAGATCCGGCATGCCGGGGAAGATTTCGCTCAGGAACTGTTCCCACCGGGGAGCAGCCGCGTTCGGGTCATAGTCGACCGGCAGTGACACCGTGAGCATGTCGTTCTTGTCGTGCGGCCGGAGCTGACCCGTGCGAAGGTCGACGACCCCGTTGCGGAAGCTCAGGAGATTCGGCTTCGCGTCGAACGCGTCGGCGTCCACGTGGACAGACGGAACCGATCGAAGCTCCGTCATGAGCGAGTCGATTCCGGTGGTATTCAGGAAACCCTTCGCGGCTCCGGTCTCCCCGGCGAGCGCGAGAGCGGCCCCCATGCGGTGTACTTCCTGCCGGACCTTCGTCGTCGACCGGTCCCACGTGCGGCCGTTCCACACGAAGAAGCCGAGACCAGTCGCGTACTTGATCCGGCCGTCAGTCCATGCGACGAGCGCGTACGCGTTGATCGCGTGCGTCTCGCCGTAGCGCTTCGTCAGCTCTCCGAGCATGCGCGCGGCTTCCATGCCCTGATCGCGGGACACGAAGTCAGCTCCGGTCCTGTCAGCGACCGCAGCACTCACGGCGTGGTTCTCGCTGTCGACGGCCGACCGGGCAGGCTGAGCGTTCTTCACGGCGCTGTGGAGGCTTGCCGCGAAGGTGTCCGGTGCGTGCACTCGCCAGTCTGTGAGATCGAAGCCCGCGTGAGGGATGCTCAGGGCGTACACCTCAATGCCGTGAGCCTTGAGCCCTTCGACAAGTCGTGTCGTGAAGCCGTTCCCCGCCGGGTCGTTGTCACCGGCCACGATCACTTGAGTGCCCTTGAGCCCGTCGGCCAACTCCCCAACAAGCTCAGGGTTGTTGACGAGCGAGGCACCCCGGACGGCAACCGCGTCGTACCCGACGGCAACCGCTGTGAGCGCGTCTCCGGGCCCTTCAGTGACCAGGGTGACCCCGTACCCGCCGGAGCCCTTGAAAACGCCGTACGGGGCCCACCGAAGCCCGTCGGGGTTAGTCAGCGAGAGCCACCGTCCGGGGCACCGCCCGGTGAGGTCTCGACCCTGCAAGCCACGGGCCACGCCCCGGAAGTCGCACAGAGGGACCGTGAGCCGGGGGAACTGTCGGAAGGGGCGCGATCGGTAGTTGCGCTCAGCGCCGTCGGCGTCCCGGTAGCTGAGCCCCTGTACGCGGCCGTCGTCGACCCCGAGCATGAGTTCGGCTGCCGTGTCGTCGTCGAGCCCGAAGCGGTCGGCAACGTACTTCCGGGCAGCGTCGCCCCAGTGCTCGCCCCAGGTCCCCAGGGCGACCGACGTAGCGTCCACGTACGTGGCGAGTGCCGCAGTCTGCGCCGTGCCGACGAGCGCGGGCTTCACGGTCGAGACAGTCAGGCTCTCGCCGGTCGTGTTGAAGAGGTCTTCCCAATTGAGCCGCGCGGCCTTGCGCACGTCGTTCGTCTCGCAACCGGCACGGCACGTGAGCCGAACCTTGCCGTCTTCGCCACGCCAGATGCGGAGCGAGGGACGCGAGTCCGGGTGAGCCGGGCACGTTGCGATGTACCCGCCGTCGCCCTGTTCGCCTACGTCGGCGAAGCGAGAGAGCACCGAAGCGAATTCCATGATCGACCTTTCGTCACGCGTTGATTCGAAAACACGTGAGCGGGTCGATTGCCTGACTCGCCTTGAACACGGACAGTGAGCCCCGCGGGGCTACCTATGTCCGTTTCTGTCCGCATTCAAGGCGATGCCGGCATTAGGCCAAATCTCACTGAGCGTGACGAGAGGCCCGTACGTCGCGAAGCACGTCGGCGAAGCCCTCAACCGTCGTGGTCATGTACCACCGGTCCGTGACGAGCCCCCGAATGGTCGGCGTGAAGCCGTACCGCTTCCGCATGTCCGCCGTCGACAGTCCCAGGGCGACACGCACCTTCGTCCACGTGCCGACAGGGAAGTGAACCCGCCCTTGCCGCGCGTTCGCCCGACGAACCTTGTGCACGACGACCCCGTACGGATATCCGGCGTGGTGCGCTTCCGTGACAGCCTGCCGGAGCCACTTCGGAACGGCCGCTTGAGCCACGTCCTTGCACTCAAGGACGAACGGCACGGCGTGCACGTCACCTACGTCCTTCACGCCTTCCTGAGCCGCCCTGCGGACGTTGAACGGCGAATAGATATCGACGAGCCGAAGCTTCCCGTCAACGTCCTTCACGGCAAGGTTGAGCGCCACGTTCAGGTAGTCGCGAACGTCGCTCTCCCACTTCGTCCCCTTGGACTTGTTCGGGTTAGCCACGTCGACCCCCGGTGACTAGAGCCATGGCCAGAGCGAAGCCGGTCACGGCTCCGAAGAACGCGATCAGGATGAGCCCGACCCAATCAGCCACGGGACACCCACTCGACCCCGGCACCGCGAGAGACTGCATGCCTCACCGCGTCCACGTACCGACACCAGTCGGCACGCTCCCGCATGGGGGACTCGATCAAGAGCCGGTCACCTTCCCCCAGGTTCCGCACGTCGCCCATGGCCGGAGCCGACCCGGTGACGATCCGTACATCCGTCATTGCGTTGCCTTCCTAGCCCCTTCAATTGAGGGGGCTGAACGCAGCAAAGGGCCGGACAGTGACCCGAGTTGGGAAACCGTCCGGCCCTGAGCCGCCCTGTTAGTTGTCTTCGCCCTGTTCGCCGGTCACGTTGGATCGGAGAAGCCGCACGTGCGTCGCTGCCACATGCTCAGCGCGGAGCGTCTTCCGGGGCTCGTGCCCGCTGTCCGTGCCCGTCGGCTGCACCTTGAGCATGGGGAACTTGCGGCCGTCGACCTTCGCGAAGTAGGTCTCACGAATGATCGCGTCGGCCACGCGTACGCCGTTCTCGCAGCGTGACGAATAGTTGATGAGGTCGCCCCGGTACACGGCCTCACCGGCGTAGTCAGTGATCGTGCCGCGCTTACTCAAAGACCGACCCCCCGTCGTCGTCGACCCCGAAGCGAACCCGCCGCTCGTGAATCACGTGCGGAACCATTTCGGGTCGCCACTCCCACAACGGCTTGCGAATGTCTTCGTCCGGCAACCGGCGAAGCACCTTCGCGGCGAGCGCCTTTTCCTCCGGGCTCACGACTCGTCGGCGATCGCGTCGTTGAAGGGCTTCACGATGTGAATGGCGGGCTTCGTGTACTCGACCGTCTTGCCCTTCATCTTGCCCTTCTTTGCCACGTACGAGACCTCTTCGAGCGTGAGGTTCGCGAGCACCGGGCCACCCTCGCCGACGGACGCAAGCGCGTTCTCGGCTTCGTGTAGACGCTCAGCGAGTGACCACGAACCGGTGACGAACTTGAACTTGCCAAGCCCCTCGTCGTCGGCGAGCCGGAACGCGACCGTGATCGACGGCTTCGGGCCCATGTAGTCGTTGGCTGCCTGCTTCCGCTCCGCGAAGAGAGCCGGGCAGTTGCAGGGCTGACCAACGAGCTTTTCGTTGCTGGGGTGGCTCAGGAAGACGCTGCCGGTGCAGTGGTGCGTGAGCTTGCCGTTGACCCACTGCTTCATGTCCGACTCGATGCCGTCCGCCGGGATGATGACGTCCAGGGACTCAGCCGACGTGAAAACCTCAATGAAGTTCTCGTTCGTCGTCTCCTCGTTCTCGACCGGGGTTCCGCCGAGAAGCTGAGCCACCGCGTCGGCAACGTTCTTGTCGCCGGTCGAGAACTTCCACTCAGACAGCGTCGCCGGGTAGGTCTTGCCGGTCTCGTCCTTCTCCATGTAACCGAACGCGAAGCGGCCGTTGCTGTCGTCGCTGTAGACCTTGCGGGGCTCCGGCTTGTTCTCCGGGTCGGTCTTCCAAATGTCGAGCGCCATACTGTCTCTCCCCTGAGAGTCGTTGGTTGGAAGAGACCGACCGGAAAGGGTCACCACGTCTTACCGGCTCGATACGCCGTGCGTGGGCTATTCCAGCCTTCCGGCCGGTCTCGAAAACCAGTAAGCGAGTCGATTGCCCGGCTCTCTCAGGGCACGAAAAAGCCCCCCACCGGCCGAAGCCAGTAGGGGGCAATTCCGGGGGAGAGTAGGTCACTTGAGCGCGTGGCGGATACCAGCGGCAGCACTCCCGACGACCGTAGCCAGAACGATGACGTACGTGCCGTCGATGAACCCGATCGGGGGCACGGCTGAATTCACGGCGTGCCAATTCCCGACAAGGATCATGACGGCCCACCCGGAGAAGGCCAGCGCGAGCGCGCCGAGAAAGAAGCCCTTGAGGAAGTCATCCATATTGTTCGCTCCTGATGATCGACTGTCTTCGCTACTCAGTCAGCGAGTCGATTGCCGGTTCGGGGAGCACCTTCCGCAGCGCGGTGCGAACACGTCGCTCCGCGTCTCGACTGTCACCCTGCAAGAGCGCACGGGCTTCGTCCACGGTCATCCGTACGTGAATGGCCGAAGCCTTCCGGGGGTTGAAGTACGCGCGCATCACTTCGCCCTTCGCTCAGTGCCCGTGATGAGCCGGACGGCCTTCGCGATCGCGCGTCCGAGAACGGTCTTCGAAGTGGTGCGATCCCAATCGAAGATGTGCCGCAGGCTCAGGAAGACCGCGAACACGTCGTCATCGATCCGAACCGGCTTGAACTCCCACCCGTCCGGGGTGATGTGCAGGACGGCCGCGCCGTCGAATTCCGGCATGGGCTCCGTGTTGCCGTCCGGGTCGATCAGGAAGTCAGCGCGCGAGTACGCGGTCATCTGAAGAGCAACGTCGGGGTACGTGCCCTTGCTCGTCTTCCAGTCGACCATGAGCAGATGCGGAGTGCCGGACCGGTCCGGGGTCGGCTTGCCGTCGGCGTCGAGCCACACACGAAGGATCGCGTCGAAGGACCCGGCGTACCCGTGCGTGTCGCTCCATGCCACGTCTTCGGCACGGATCAACTCCGGGTTCACCACCTCAAGGAACTCCGCGAAGTGCTCGCGGTACGGCTCCATGTCCGGGTGCACGTGAGACAGGAACTCGCCCTTGCTGTCACGGGCCGTGAAAGCCCCCGTGCGAATCATGCGCTCGAACATGTCGTGTGCCTTGCTGCCCACGTCGGCACGCATCTTCGTGTAGCGGTGCGCTGCCCCGGCGACGTACTTGATAGCGCCGTCCCGGTCCCGGCTCGCCATGACAGCGAGGTAATCGACGGAGTCAACGGCAAGCTCAGCGGCCATGTTCGCCGACCACCGCTGAAGGAACGGCTTCGGGAGCATGCCGATAACGCTGGTCACGCCGGGGTGGATGATCTCGCGCTTCTCCGGGTGGACGTAGAAGCGACTGCCGCTCTTGTAGATGGTGCGGACGTTCCCCATGGGATCGACCCTTTCGGTTAGACGGAGTGTCGTAACCGAACTAGCGAGTCGAATGCCCGTACTGCCCGTGACGAAGTTCCGTCACTTCGGGAATGACCTTAGAGAGTTCTTATGTATTTCCAGACTCAAGCTCAAACCGTCACTTCATCACTCGCCCCAGGTCGAGCCCTGTATGGCGCTGTGGAGGCGTGACGAAGCCCCGCCGGTACGTGGAGACCCGACGGGGCTGCAAGGGCGAGAGACGGCCGCTCAGCCCTCTTCGGCTGCCTTCCTGGCCTTGTGCTCTTCGAAGCGGTCACGTGCGTGCCGGTACTGTCGCTTCGCCGCGTCGACCGTCGGGCCGCTCAGGGTGTTACCGCTCTCGCGAGCCCACCGGGCGAACTCGACTGCCCCCATGGTGCTCGCATGCCTCCATACCTGAGTCCATGCCAAGCCCTGTACGTCGGCCGCTTCCTGAGCGGCAATGCGCTCTTCGCGTTCGGCCGGAGTCTCGTCGGTCATACCCACTCTCCCTAGCGGGTCGATTGCCTGCCGTACGACGAAGCCCCGACCCGTCCGCGATGGACGAGCCGGGGCCCGTAGCTCCCTCAATTGAGGGGGCTGTCTCAGCCCTTCGGCTTGAGTGTCGCTACCTCAGTCGCGAGCCACCCGGCGAGCGCTTCGAGCTTCGCGGCAAGATCGGCCTTCTCGTCGTCGGTGCCCTTGCCTCCGCCCTTGAGTGCGGCGGCAAGGATCTCGCGGGACTTGTCGACCCTCTCGAATGCCTTCTCTTGACGGCTCTTCGTGGGGGCTTCCTTCTCGGCTTCGGCAAGCACGTCTTCCGGAAGCTTCTCCTCAAGCTCGTCGACCTTCGCCTTGAGCTTGTCGGCGTCAGCCTTGACCTTGGCCTTCTCGTCGTCGCTCAGCTCTCCGCCGTCAAGCTTCTCGGTAAGGGCCTCAAGCTCGTGACGCTTCGAGACCAGCGACTTGACCTGAGCAGTCTCACGGGCGATCTGAGTCCGGCCCTTGAGCGGCAACGGCGTTTCGGCCTTCTCGTACAGGGCACGGATAGCAGCCGACGGGGTCAGCTCCGCCGGGGGCTCCGTCTCGTCTTCCTTGGCCTTCGCGATGGCCGCACGGTTCTCGCGAACGGCCTTCTCGGCTTCCGGGTAGAAGTGGCCGGTTGCCGTGATGTCCTTCTCGTCGAACTTCGCGACCCACTCAACGAGAATGTCGTTGATCCGGTTACCCACGGACGTGACCAACGCGTTGTGCGTGGAGATCGCGTTCACGTCGTCGTCGGCAACATCCTTGCGGGCAAGCGCGTACGCCTCACCGGCAGCGTTCTTCGGCGTCTTGCCGTCCGCCTGAAGGTCCCAAAGACCGGTCTTCGGGTTCTTGATCTTCGTACGGATTTCGAAGACCGTCCGGGCGACGGCCTCGCTCGTCGTGGCCATCTTCAGACCGTGCGAGACACCCTCACGGACCTTGTCGGCAGCGGCCTTGACGAGAGCCGGAACACCGTCGATCTTGTTGTGATCCTCGGCAACCTCAACACGCGGAGCGGCCTTCTTCGCAACCTCCTTGCTCGCGGCCTTCTTCGTCGGAGCGGCGGCCTTCTTCGCGGCCTTCGGCTTCGTGATCGGGTCGCGAGCCTCACGGAGAGTCGTGCGGAGAGCCGTGCGCTTGTCAGCCGGAATCTGTCCAATCTTCGTCTCGGCTTCCTGGGAAAGCTCGACGGCCTTGCCGTGCGCACCCTCTTCCTTCGGGTTGATTGCCTTGATCTCGTCAATCGTCGCGTGCACGGCGCTGATCAGCTCGTCAACGTCCGGCGCGTTGGTCTCGACAGCGGGCTTCGTCTCGGCGGTCTTCTTCTTCGGGGGCATGACGCTCTCTCCTTCGATGATCTTCTTCAACCGGGTGACACAGCGCTTGCACGTCGGTGCGGTGTGGTCGAACGCCACTCCGTCGCCCGTGATGCTGCAAAGGGTCTTGTCTGCCTTCTCGTACTTCGCGTGACCGGCCTTGCCTTCGAAGCCGACCTTGACCGTGTGCAGGGGTCCGGCTTCCGGGTCCGCCTCCATGGCCTTCGCGAGCATCGGGTGAATGGTGCCGATCTCGACCGACACGGCCTCACCCCTTTTCACGATCACTTCAGCGGTCACGGTCTCCCCCTCGTTGGTCTCTTCGGTCGTCTCAGCGGCAGCGGCCATGTCTTCGAGCATGGCAAGCGCGGCCTTCTCGCACGTCTTGCACAGCTTCCGAGTGCCCTTCCGGGCGTCGTCGAGAGCGTCGGCAAGTGAGTCGAACTCCGGGCCGCTTACGAAGCTGTACCGCGTGAGCGAGCCGCAAGCCTTCTCGCTGTAGCGAACGACGGCCCCGCCCTTCTCTTCGCCGCTCGACTGCGTGCGCACCTCAAGGCCGTCGATGTGGTTCGTCGTCCGGTTGCACTTGACCGTGTACCCCATCGTGACCCCGCCCCTTCGTCGCTGTCCCACTTACCGGGGCAGACACTAGCGAGGCCGGAGAGGCTTTGTCCACTCAGACCCGTCAATTGAGGGAGCTGAATCTTCCCAGGACGCAAGGAAGCCCCCCACCGGCAAGAGCCAGTGAGGGGCTGAGAGTTGAGGAAGTGTCAGCGCTTCGGGGTCACGAGCAAGTCGGCAAGCTCGTTCAGGTCGTCGCGCGTCCCGACGTTGAACACGAAGCGGTGGGGCTGCAAGTCGTCAAGCTCCGTCTCGCTGTCGTGAGCCGCCGCTTCCGTCGTGAGGCTTGCCGCGTCGTCCCGCACAACACGCACGAGAAGGAAGCCACGGTTGCGAAGGGCTTCGGCTTCGTTGCGGTACCGCACGTCCGTCACGACGACCGGCAGGTTCCACGTGGACGCTACGTCGATCTTGGCAAGGGCAAGGTCGAGCCAGAACGACGGCTCAAGGCCGCGAACCGTCTGACCGCACTCTTGCAGGATGCGCCGGACTTCCGGGTATGTGCGCTTCGCGTAGTCCCACCCGGTGTCAGCGACGAGCCGCGAGAGCCGCACGGACACGCGGTCGGTCGTCGGAATGAACGGGTCGATCCGCAGTGCCATGACCTTGAGTGGGTCGGCGAACGCGACGCGGGTGAACAAGTGTGCCTTCGTGAGCCGGTCGGCGATCGTGTCCTTGCCTGCTCCGGCCTTGCCGAGAAGTGCAATGTGCTTGTAGCTCACGGAGCCCCCTAGGGAACGAACGAGTTTGAGTCTGTCGTTCGTCCCCTAGCGGGTTGATTGCCTACACGCCGAGAAGCGCGTGAAGAGCACTCATCACGGCGGAACCGGGGAAGTCCGGCTTGATCGCCGAGACCGCAGCGACGACACCCGCAGCGAACGCGATGATCGTCACGCGGTGCGTCTTGATCCACGCAAGCGCGGTCCCCAGGTACGTACCGCCGTCTGCCTTGCTGTGCTCACCCATGGCGAGCCCCCTTTCGGTGTGGTGGGTTACTTGACCTTCGGGACCTTGAGCGCGTCCCACGACGACTTGCCGGGCCACCCGTCGGCGTCCCCACCCGGCTTTGTGCTCGCACCGGGGTAAAGCTTCCGCTGCCACTTCTGGTAGCTGAGCCGGTCGGCTTCCGTCCACTGCTGACCGGGGCCGGACTTGTACGCGGAGCAGCCGACAGCGACGAGTCGCTTGCCCATGGCCGTGACGATCGCGCTCTTCGGGTTCTTCTTGAACCACGCCGTTCCGGGGAACGGCTCGTACTTCGTGGTCGGCTTCGTGGGAGTGCTGCCGCCGACGATGGCCTTCGCGCGCTTCACGATCTCCGGAAGCTGAGCGACGATCTTCGAGCCGGGGCACTGAGTGTGTCCGCCCCACGCGGAGCCGCCCATGCCGTGCCAGCCGAGACCCCGTCCGTTCGTGCCGGAAGCCACCTGAAGGGGTACGCCGTACGTCTTGTGTGCCCACGCGAGTACCTGAGCGTTGCGGTCGAGCTGAGCCGACGTGAGGGTGTCTCCGCCCTTCCCTTCGTTCTCGACAGACAGCCACGTGCGGTTGCCGTTGCCCTGAGCCCATGCACGGTTCGCCGTGTCGACCCACTGATACAGCGCCCCCGACTTACCGGTGCCGAAGTGCGAGGAAGCCTGAGCCTTCGGGTTGCGGAACCAGGAATCAGTACCGGCGAGCGTGCCCGCCATGATGTGTACGACCACGCCGTACACGGCTTGCTGACCACCCGACGTGTAGTTGATGGGAATCGGCTTCCATGTGGCGTTGCTGAATCGAGCCATGCGAGCCCCTTTCTGGGCATGCAAAAGCCCCCCGGTCGAGCACCGGGGGGCTAAGCGAATGGGTTGTTAAGCGGGGTTGATGGAAGTCGGGTCATTGAGCCCGCCGACGGTTCCGGCAGGAATGACGTTCGAGACGCTGCCAGTCACCCGGTTAAGGCTGACGTTTCCGTGAGAGCCGTCTTCGATGATGTTGATTCCGTTCACGGCTCCGGCCTTCGCGGCGCGAATGAAGTTGAGGCTGAGTTGCGGAGCGTCCGCAGTAACCCGGATTCCGTCGCCTGAGTACGCGCTCACGATGTTGTCGGTTATGACGATTCCACCCGCGAGCGTCGCACCGCTCAGTTGCTCAATCTCGATTGCGCCGTACCCGACTCCGCCGCAGTTGTTCAGGACGTTGCCGGATACAAGAACGCCGTCGCATTTCGTCTTGCCGGACGTGACGCGAATGCCGGAACGGTAGGTTGCCGGGTCGGTGCTGTAGATCGTGTTATTCGCAATCACGGACTCGTACCAGTCGTACGCGTGGATGCCGTACACAAGCGTGTCGTCGATCGTGTTGTTCACGACGATGATGCGCCGGTACTGCCCACCCGCGAAGCCAGCATGCGAGCCGACGAGCGCGCCCCATGGGCCGTTCTTCGGAGACGAACCGACGTAGCACTTCTCAACGACGATGTTCTGACTGAACGTGTTGTCGTACGGAAGGCCGCCCTCAAGCCCTACGTCACCGAAAGCCCCATCAATCTGAATGGCTTCCGTCGTCTGGGGGCTGTCCGTCTTCGGAACGCTGCCTTCGAACCGGCAGTTGATTACGCGGCCACCGGAAATCGCGTTCAGCTCGATCGCGTGGTTGTTGGGTTGGTCGATCACGCGCACGTTCTCAAGCGTGATGTTCCGTGCGTGAGCGAAAGCGAACATGTTGCCCGCTCCCACCTTCGCCGGAGAGTTGCCGTCCCACGTGCCGCCGGTCACCCGAATGTTGCTGTGACCGTTGTACCCGGCGTTCGACTCCGTACCGTCGAAGTTCTGGACGAGCCGCGCGACACCCATCGTGAGCCCGCGCCGGATCACAGCGCCGGAGCTGCATTCGATGTTGATGTTGTCCTTGACGTACAGGCACGGAGCGGGCCACACGCCGTACGCGGAGTCCATGAGGTATGTGCCGCCCGGAACCCTCAGCGTGCCGCCACCGGCAGCGGAGAGAGCCGCGAGAGCCGCCCTGAACGCCGGAGCGTCGTCGGCCGTACCGTCACCCTTAGCGCCGAACACGCGCACGTCGATCTGTCCGTCTGTGCTGCCGATCGTGTGGCGCTTGCCGTCCGACTGCACGACCTTGAGCTGACCGGCTTCGCTGTAGACGATCGCCGTTCCCGAAGACGCTGCCGGAGCACTCGTCACGTTCCGCAGCGCGACAGCACCGTTGACCGTCAGCTTCGCGCCCGTAGCCAACGTGTTCGTGCCGACACCCAACCCGCCGGTTGCCCGGTTGCCGAACAGAACCGACGACTTCCAAACACCCGCGTCCGTCCAGTTGCTCAGCTCGAAGTTCGAGCCCGCGTCAGCGCCGGACTCCGCAGCGTTGCTGACCTGATACGCCCAACGGGTCGCACCCGCCGTCTTGAACGAGAAGGTTCGGTACCCAGGTCCGGCAGTCGTGTTCATCGAAAGACTGCCGTCGTCGATCTGTCCGCCCCACTTCGGGAGCGCGTCAACGTCTTCCGGAGTCAGCTCGATTTCCGGGCCGACGTGACCGTTCACGCTGTCGACGGAGCCGTTCCCCGGATCACCCTTCACGCCCTGGGGGCCGATCGGTCCAGCCGGACCAGTCTCCCCAATGGGACCCTCAGGCCCTATCGGACCTTCAGGCCCGATCACAGGGACGTACGTCGGGGTCGTCGGGTCTGCCGGTGCCACGTCGGCAAGGTCGACCGGGCCCGTTCCCTGGGGCAGGAGAAGCGCGTACGTACGCGAGCCGGTCACGCCGGTGAGCGATTCCTTCACGATGTACGACCAATCCGACGGGTTCATGTCGGCGTTGTCGGTCGCAGGCAGCGTCACGGAGAAAGAGCCGGTCTCGTCGAGCCGTGCGACCACCGGTCCGGCAATGAAGAGATCCGCTTCGGGGAACGTGAGAAGCCCCGGGCCCGTGAACGTCACGGTGCCCTGTAGCCCACGCCCGTCCGGCCCCCGGTACTGACCCTTCACGGTCACTGTCTGGATGTTCGCCGGTAGCGGGTAGGTCTCGTACGGCGTGGTCATGCGGGCCCCCTAGGTACTAAGCAATGTGTCGATGTGCTCGCGAAGCTCACGGTTCTCAGCGCGGAGTTCCCGCACTTCCTCACGGAGCGCGCCGTTTTCCTCGCGCAAGAGCCGGACTTCGCGCACGAGTTCCGCCACGTCTTCCGAGAGCCGCGCGGCCTTAGCTGTCTGCGCTTCGGCTTCCTCGCGCCATGCGTCGCGGGCACCCGTCTTGATCTGCCTCATGACGAGCACAAGGAACAGGGCGACGGCTCCGGCAACTTCCGCGCCACTGATGAGAGTTGAGAGGTTCACGGGTGGCCTTAGATGAAGGGGTCGTTGATGTTGCCGGGGGCGCCACCCTCAGCGGTGCCGCCCCTGTACCAACCCCACCCGGCGGTGGTCGCGTTGGTCGCGCGATCGGCTGTGAGACCGACGCAGTAGTGCATGTTCGAGATGTTGTAAGAGCCGTCGTACGGGTCGAGTTCGGCCGGATCGGAGACCGTCACCCATCCCAGGGAGACACCCGGTCGAGTCTCCGATACGACAGCCGTAGCGAAGTTCTCGTTGTTCGGCATCTTGAGTGCGCCAATATCAGGCGAGTTCGTGTTTACGCCCTTGCTGAACGCGAGAAGCTGCTTCCGGTCCGGCACTTCGGCCGTCGGTCCCTTCACGTACCGGTGCTGAAGTTCGATCGTGTAGATGGACACTTCGTCGCTGTAGTCCCACCCGAACGGAATCGAGTGAATCCACTGAAAGAGACAGGTACCGATCTGCCGTGAAGTCGAGCCGCGAATGATGAACGAGTCAGAAGCGCTCACGCATTCTTTCTGTGCGTTCCCGTAGTGCCGGAACGCGGCAAGCCGAATCTCGGCTTCGGCCTTTCCCGTGATGATGCGGTCAGTAATGAACTTGCACTCAACCCGGTCGTAAACCAGGCCCGTGACATTCGCGATGCCACACGATGACCACTTGTTGTCAGCGACCTTGCCGCGCCCGATCGCTGCCCATTCCGTTGACGGGTAGCGGTCGAACTTCGCGAGCACATCAGGCTTACGCTCGACAGCCGCGAGCCGTCGCTTCAACTCGTTCAGCTCGTTGACGAGAGACGGGGCAATCGCATTCGGGTTAGTCGGCACTACGGAACAACCCCTCATTCGCCAGAGACAGCGACACGGCTTCGGTGCCGTTCGCGTCAACATCGGTCTTCACTTCGGTCACGACGAAGGACGAAAGAAGCTGTACGTACCCGTAGTCCGCGTGCACAGAGCCCGTGTCGCCGGGCACGTAGTCAGTCGGCACGGCCCCCGGATACAGCGTCAGAGACGGGATAGCGACCGGCTCAGAACCGGCGTCACGTATCGCCATGGCCTTGTCCAGCAAGGTCTGAGTCGTCTTCACGTCGCTGAAGGTGCGCACGCCTGCCTTACTCGGCATGCGGTCACCTAGCTTGCTGCTCTGAGCGATGCCGACGAGCTTCGTCCCGTTGCCGTTGTCGGCACCGACCGCGAAGACGCGAGTCACGAGAGCCGTCGAGTCGTACGAGACCGACGTGACGTTGCACGTAACGGCATGGTCGAGCGAGAAGGGAGTGAAGTTGTCGCCCACCTGTCGCATGACGACCCGATGCCCCACACGGCCGCCTGCCGCGATGAACGGGACGTACCGGAACAGGAACCCGCCGGAGTCTTCCGCAAGCTCTGAGACGGCCTCAGCGACGTTCTTCAGCTCGTACCGCGTCCACTTCCGGGTACGGATGCGGCCGGTCGTCCGGAGCTGTGACGTATCAGTGCCAATGCCGTTGTCGGCGTTGGACAGCTCGAACCAGTCACGGAGAAGAAGGGCCTGATCGGCCTTGCGGTCATACCCGTCTTCGAGCACGCGACCGGCGTAGTACGAGTGGTATCCGGACGCGTTCAGCGTGAGAGTGCCTTGAGCGAGATCAGCCGAAGCCGTCCACAAGAGCCCGCCCCACACCGGTTCGTCGTCCCGCAAAATGGCGAGACCGGACGCACCGGGGTACAGGGTCGTCGGGTCGGCTTCCGGAGCCTTGAGCGGGATCGTCACGGATGCGGAACCGGCAGCGTTCAGAGCCTCGCTGTAACTGACTCCGGTCACCGGTAGGTCTCCGACGATCCCGCCCGACTGAGCGTCCGTCTGCACCACTCGATAGCGTGCGTTAGGCATGAAGCCTCCCCCTAAATAACTAGCGAGTGGAATGCCCCAGACCCTTCAATTGACGGGGCTAGGCAGACGTGTTGTACGGGCTCTTGCTGAACTGTTCGTTGACGTACAGGTTCGAAATGGTGCCGTCGTTGCCGTACTCGACAGCCCCGTTAGACATGAGCGCGATACGCCCCACGCCACCCGTTGAAGTGCTGCCGAAGGTCTGACCGCTCGCGCCGTAGGTGTTCTGAGTCGGCCGCGTCACCCCGGACGGGAGAAGCGCCGGAAGCACGAGCTGAGCAAGGTTCGTTGAAGGGGCGAAAGTGAGCTGTCCTGACAGCTCCCACTTCGTCGAGTCCTCGCGGACGTACAGCACTCCGCCGACGGTCACGTTCGTGCCGTCCTTCGCCTGAACGTTCTGCAACGTGCATGCGCGCCACGGACCGGGGTCGGTCGTAAACCAAGTACCGGCGTTCGTGCGCATCCAACGCTGATTGGTCCCCAGGTCGACCACGATCGCCCCTGCACGGACAGCGGAACCCGACGGGAGCTGACCGGCCCAATCAATGCCGATCGTGCCCGGACCGGAGATGACGCCCTGATCGCGGTACTGACCCGTGTGCCGAGTGACGGTCAGCGTGAAAGCGGTCGACGACTTCGGCACGTCCACCCAACCCAGGGCAACGGCGTTGTCGGGGCGCGTCGGAGCCGACGGAGTTGCCGCCGGAGAGCCCGCAATCAGCTCGACCGCAACACCGTTCGCGCCGTCGATAGCCTTCGTCATGAGCCGGGCAACGATCAGGTCGCGACGCGGGTTCACGCTGCTCGCGGCAGGAACGGCCACCGTGCCACCCGGCGACCATGCCCAAGTCACGCCACCCGACGGGTTGCTGATCGCTGCGTTGCCCGCTCCCACGGCCACCGTGCGCGCTGTCTGGTCACTGTTCAGCAGGAACTGACTCGTCGAGCCGAGCAGATGAGCGAAGCCGTTCATGGGGAACATCTGAGCGTTGAAGCTCGCGAGATCGGCCGCGCCGTACGTCGTGCCTTCCTGGAACCATGCGAAGCCTGCCATGCCTAAACCCACCTATCTACCCAGGACAGCACCGCGCGCGCTGCCGTGTACTCGTCTCGGCTCGTCAGCCTCAGTCGGTGCGTGCCGGGTCCGTACTCCGGCCACACGGAGCCTTCGGCGATAAGCCCGTTGATCACGTCGCCCTGAGCCGTCGTCACGCGCTCGTTCGCACTGTCGATCGTGAACGTGCCGTCATAGCTGACCGCGAATCGCTGCCCCGTCGTGTCGTCCCAAAGGACCGGGCTCGCGCCGTCCGTGACCGTTATGAACGGCCGTGCGGGAATCGAGCCCCACTGAGTCAGCCACGTGACCGGGTCCGCCGGGGGAGCACCGTTGCTCTGCACCGTGAACGGCACTTCGTACGGGACCGTGAGGCCCTTCGGCGTGTCCGTGCGAGCGAAGCTCTTCACGACCGACTCACGGGTGTCACTGCCGAGCATGTACGGACTCGTCGCGTACAGCTCGACCACGACGTTGCACACGCCGTAGGCGAAGTTCAGGTCAAGCGGAGCCGACCGCTTCCGGGGTCGAGCCAGGAAGTACGCCGACCGGTCGGCAGCAACGCCGGGGAACTTGAACGAGAACGGCGCTTCGATCCCGCCGGGGATGAACGCGGCTTGCACGTCATTGAGTGCCTGAGTGAACTCTTCTCGCGTACTCCCGTACACCTCAAGCGTGAGAGTCACGGTGCGCCCGTTCATGTAGTCGTCTCCGGCAAACAGGCCGTGACGCTGCAACAGGGTGAGATCCGACGAGCGGACTTCCGGCAGCGTCAACAGGCCGTCGACCTGAACGATTGAAATGGCGGAGTCAGGGACCCCCATGACGAGCCCGTTGTACGTGCACGTCCAGTCTTCCAACTCCGCCATTCCTGCCCCCTGTTGAGCTGTCAGCCCCGTCAATTGAGGGGTCTGGATTACATGGCCGTACGCATGGCCCATGCGACTTCGCGCCCGATTGCGAAGGGGTCCGCGTTCGACTGAACGTTGACCGTGACCCCGGAACCGGTGGAACCGGCAGCGTGGTTAGGGATGACCGTCGAGCCTCGCGGGAGATTGACGTACTCCGGCCCACGCTCGCCGACGCGAGTCAGGCCACCGGCAGGACCACCCATTGCGCGGATCTTCGGAATCGGGTTCGACGGCAGCGAGATCGACAACTTGCCCCACCCGAGCTTGTCGGGAATTGCCCAGTTCAAGAGGTCAACCACCCCGTTTATGGCGCCCTTCGCGGCACGGGTTACGGCACTCGCAAGCGACGACGCGAAGCCGCCCAGCTTGGAAAGTCCGTTCTTGATCCCGTCGATCACGCGACCGCCGATCGTCTTGCCTGCGTTCAGCACGCCGGACGCTGCCGACAAGAGCCGACCGGGAAGCGACTTCACGAAGTTCACGACAGCGTCAAGGCCGCTCTTCGCCTTATCGCGCACGTACCGGAATGCGGTCGATGTGGCGTTCTTGACCGTGTCCCAATGCTTGATCAAGAGCCCCGGTCCGCTGAAGTTCAGGAACAGATTCTTGATCAGGTTGAAGCACCACTTGACCTTGTCCCAAACCCAGTTGAACGCGTCGAGCGTGTATTGCTTGATCGTGTCCCAGTTCTGCCAAATGAGGATGGCAAGGCCGACGATCGCAGCAATGATCAGGGCTATCGGACCCATGGCGATAAGCCACGCGGCAGCCATTCGAGCCGCCTGCAACATGGCCTGAGCCCCCATAAGGACCCACTGACCCACGATCACAGCGCCGGAGATCACGGCCCGTGCCGCTGCCGCGATCCATCCCCCGATCGTCGACCATGACGCGGCGACCTGAGTTGCCGCCGACGTGACCGAAGCCGCGCCTGTAGTCACCCAACCCAACACGACTTGACCGGCCGTGATCGCTTGCTGAATGCCCCACCGAATCAGCGCCGGAAGAATCAAGAGCGTGATCACGCTCGCGATGATTCCGAACGTGGTCGAGTGCGACGAGATGAAACCGGCGACCACCGTGATAGCGGTCCCGACTCCGGCGAGAGCCTGAGCGAACCGTTCGACCACCGGGATAACGGTCGTCCCCAGGAAGGTCACGACCCCCTGTTGCAGCCCCCGCGTGAAGACCTTGACCTTGTTCGCCGCGTTGTCGTGCATGGTGTCGCCTGCCTTCTTAGCGGCACCGTCGACCTTGCCCAAGTCTTCGACAGCCTTCGAAGGGTCGAGACTCATCAACGCGTCTTGCATGTCTTCGGCTTGAGTGCCGAAGAGCTTCACGGCGAGCGCCGAACGCTCCGCCGGGTCCTTCACATTCCGAAGACCGTCAAGGGTCTGGTCAAGGGCCTTCGCTGCCGCCGGGCCACCTTCAGCAATGGCCTTCGTCATGTCCTTGCCGGACAGACCGATCTTCGCGTACGTCTCGTCAACATCCGCGCCACCCGCACGGACGATAAGGCCGAATTCCTTGAGCGAGTCAGCGACAAGGTCAGCATCACGCGCGCCACCCTTGAGGCCCTGGGAGAGCAACCCCATTGCCGTCTTACCGTCGAGCCCCAGGCCCTTGAACTGAACGCCGTACTCGTTGAACGTGTCGAGCAAATCCTCTGACTTGTTCGCGCCTTCCTGAGTGCCCTTCACGAGAATGTCGAACGCTTCGGTCGCGTTCTTCGCGAGCCCCGTCTTGAGCATCTGGCCGACGGCATTTGACGTAGGGCCGACTTCGTCCCCCAGGACGGTTGCGACGTCCATAGCCTGTTTCGAAATGTGCGCCATTTCGTCGGCCGTCGCTCCGGCCGGAACAAGGCCCTGTTGCCAAAGGCTCTTGAGCGCTTCGTTCGCGTCGGCAACAGACTCGCCGTAACCGGCCGAATAGACCTGTCCGGCAGCCTTACCAAGCTGAGCAGCCTCAGCGGGAGACGCACCCAACTGAGCCGCGAGAAGGTCGCTGTCAGCTTCCTGGTTCAGGGCCTCCATAAGCCCCGCCCCGATACCGATAGCGATAGCGCCACCGGCCGCGAGAGCAAGACCCTTTGCTGTATCCCCGAATGAGGAAATCTCTTCACCCGCGTCGGCGAGCGTAGCGGAGAGTTGGTCAGCGTCTCCGAGAAGCGTGATCTTGATGGGCTCTGCCACGGTGCACCCCCTACGTCATGACGGGAGTGCGTCTCTCCCCGTTACCACCCGTGCCGGTCGTCCGGGCACGGCCCCCTGCACGAGTCCGCTTCGACTCGCGCTCTTCCTCTGCAACGTCCTTCACCATCTGGTCAACCAACGCGTTGAAGTCCCTCAATTCAAGGGACTTCACGTCACGCCACGACAGCCCCCGAAAGTGACCGACGAGACGAGCCGCAGTGATTACGCGTTGGTCGCGGGAGGGTTTGCGACGTTGCCCTTGAGCTGAATCTTGAGGCGACCCGCGTCGGCAAGAGTGAAGTCGGGGTTGTCCCGACGCTTGATCACGTAGGCCATGGCCTTGAGGAGTCGGGCCTTCTTCTGACCCGGCTTGCTCAGCGAGTCCAGGGGCGCGTCAATCAGGTCTTCGATGATCTCGATCTCGTCGAGAGTCAGGCTGTCGATGTTCAGAGACAGCACGTCGGAGGACACAACATCGGTCTTCGGCTTCGCGGGCATTAGTCACTCTCCAAGTAATCGCGCACGACTCCGGCAACGAGCCGTTCGTAAGTGGCCGCAACCTGGGGGCTCTTGCGAGCCATGGCGCGGTAAAGGAATCGGTTCGGGCGCACGTTGCGCTTCCGGTAACCGAAGTGGATTGCAGCCGCGTAGGGAACGCGGGACGCGGAGCCCGCTTTGATCACGACGTTCTTCTGAGAAGCCACGACCTTGACTGACTTGTCGAGCTTGCCCGGACGGTACTTCTTCGACGACTTCGCGTCGCGTCGCCCGTCCGGGCTCTCTCGCACTGCCTGCGGCAACAGGACATTGCCCGCTGCCTTGTTGGCCTCACGAACCTTCTTGCCAAGCTCCCGGTCGCGGAGCTGACGCACGTTGCGCTGTAGCTCACGGAGCCCTTCAACGCGGACCGTGTAAGCCGAATCGTTGGCACCCATGAGCTACCCCCTTACGGCGTCACGTCGGCAACCGGCTCCGTGTACGTCGCCTTGATCGCGGCGGCACCCGTACCGGGGTCGAGCACGCGGAACGGCAGCGTGTGCATGGTGACTTCGTCGACTGCCGACTCAGGCGACTCGCCCGTGAACTGAATCGCCGGGCACTCGATCTTCAGCGTCGAGCCGGGAAGGATGCCGTCGAGCTGAAGGACGAGCCCGCACACCTCACCGGCAATGAACGCTTCGTACAGTCCCAGGGAGTCAGCCGAGAACTCGCCCTCAAGCTCCCCTTCGTACGAAGGCATCGCGTTGCGAGTCGGCTTCTTCTTCAGCGCGTTCTTCCGCAGAAAGCGCCGGTCGGTCTTCATGCCCCGGTCGCCGGACAGCGAGAACTTCCCCACGTCCATCGGGACAGCGACCCCGGCACGAGTGAGCGTGATCGCGGTGCGAGTCCAGTCGTACGCGTATGACTCTTCCGGGTACGTCGGAGCGACGATCTCGGAAGCGGTCCTTGTGTGCTGCACGTCCTGAAAGTCGAACGTGACCGTGAGAGCAACGGCGCTCTCGACTTCGGCAGTCAGCTCCCACTCAGTCGCCACGCAACCGACGTGCTTGTACGCGACCTTCAGGCCGTCGACCGTCGGCCGAACCATCTGAGCCGAGAAGGAAGGCGACTCACTGTCGGCCCCCGTCTCAGCGACGGTCGTCTTCACGCCGTTCGCGGTCGAGACCGTGACCTTGTCGAACGCCGCGAGGAAGAGCGAGGAAGCCCCGGCGTCGAGAACGTCAACCTCAAGCTCACCTTCCCCGCCCATGTTGACCACGTTCCGGCGGTCGGCACGAGCCGTCTGCATGCCCGCACGGAAGCCGACAGACTCAATGAACTCGCGCTCAGTCTTCCAACTGTCAGCCTTGCCTTCGTAGCCCTCAACCACCGTCGAGAGAGAGCCGTACGAGTCCTCACGGCCGATGCCAATGCTTGCGTCAAGCGCCATGCTTGCGCCCCCTTCTACTGAGTGACGCGTCCACGGACGCGGACGCGCATTGTGAGAGCGCTGTACGCGCCGTCTGTCGTCTCCGCCGTGTCGACCGTGGCCGACTCAGGGCGAACGTCGACGAGCCCCTTCACGGCCCTCCTGTCGACCTGGGAGCACGCGTCAGTGATCGCGTCCCGCATGGCGTACACACCGCGCTCAGCGGCCACGGGATCGCCCGGAGTGATGCACAGTGCGTGCACCTCTACGTAGCCCGTGACGCTCGTCGGCTTCTTCGGACCGTCCCGGAATGCGATCGACTGCAAGTCGTCGTCGGTCGTCGACCCTAGGAAGACCTGTTGCCGACGGTTGCTGTCGCCCTTCTCCGCGAACGTGCATTGCACACCCGCAGGAACGGTCAGCTTGAGCCGTTCGAAAAGGGCAACCTTCGCCTCAAAGATCAGCGCCACCGGGCCCCCTACATGAAGATGAACGGGAGCCGGACCCGGTACAGATTGAGCTTCGCGTTCACTTCCGGCAGTGAAGTCGGTCGCCAGTTACCACCGGCTTGAGCGAGCTGAATGGAGCCGAATTCGGATTGAAGCTGTAGAGCCCGATCCGGAATTCTGGACACAAGGTCTAGGCAGTACTGCCGCGCGATCGTGCGCACACACCACCGGATCGTTTCCGGGGTCGGGTCTTCGGCGGTATCCCACTTCCGTCCGCAGTAGACCTCAACCGACTCAACCGCGTAGTCGATCGCTTCGCTCAATGTGGAATCCGGGAAAAGCCCGGAGTCGTCGAGCCCGTCAAGGGCCCGTACTTCCTCAACCGTCGCGTACGACACGCGCCCCCCTTCCCCCAGGGCGGGGACCTAGCTCCCTCAAATGAAGGGGCTAAGTCCCCATCCCTGCACCGGACTTACGCGCCCGGAGTGACGGTCAGAACACGGGTCGCGCGCTCGTCGACGAGCAGGCCGTCAGCACGCTGAATGAACCGGTACACGACCTGGTCATTCATGAACTTGTAGTCAACCGACCGCTCGACACGGAGCGGACCGGCGAGACGGACCCGGTACTTGCTCAGGTCTCCGAAGAGAACCTTGTTCGCGGGCATGCCGTCGTCGGTTGCGACGACCTTGCCGTTGAAGGTGTCCGGAGCCCCGGCGGTCATGGCCGACTGCCACAGGTACGTACCGTCCGTGGCCTTGAGCTTGCGCATCTTCGCGGCCGTGAGGTCAGCGACGACGAACGTCGAGTTCTGACGGTACGAGGAAGGAAGCTCATAGAACAGATCGATCAGCGCGTCAGACACGGTCGCGTCTTCGGCGTCAGCCGCGTACTTGGCAGTGGCAGCCTGGGAAGCGGTGACTATGCCCTTCGGCTGACCGGTACCGGTGCCGGTGAGGAAGTGACGCCCCATGCCGTCACCGATCGCCGGACCCGCGTCGCCCACCAGGAAGCCGACAAGGTCAAGGGCCTTGTCGTCGATGAACTCGCTCGACACGATCGACGCGTACGCGTACTTGTACGCACCGACCGAACGCTGAACGGTAGTCGGCTCGCTCTCAGGGATCGCGCCGTTCTCGCCCACGATGGACGCGGACGCACGGCCGGTCACAACAGTGAAGTCGATCGGCTCGCCCCCGGAAGTGCTCAGGATCGTCGCGCCGTTGCGCATGATCGTCGAGCGCTCGGCAGCCTGCGCGAGAAGCTGACCGAACAGGGTCCGGGCGAGAAGGTTCGGGTTCGACGGACGGTCGACCGCACGCTTCTCGATCTTCTCCGGGGCGAACTCCAGTCGCCTGCCCATGCCGTCGGCTCCGCCGAGAGAGCGAAGCTGCTCAGCCGCGTCGGCAAGCTTGTCGGTGTCGCGCTTCTCGCCGGTGCCCTTGAGCCCCTGCATGAGCGCGGAGACGCCCTCACTCTCCTTCATGTGAGTGATGCCGCGCTTGATCCGGCCGTCGAAGTCGGCGATCGCAGCGAGAAGGTTCGTCTCCTTCTCGCGAGCCTCAGCGGACATGTCCTTGCCCGCGAACTCGTCGGTCAGCGCGCGGAGTTCGTGAGTCGCACTCTCGCGCGCGGTGAAGTTGGCGCTCAGGGTGGTCGCGTCCATTAGCTACCTTCCGTCATGAGCGCGCGGAGAAGTGCCCGCTCGTTGAAGTGAGAAACCGGCTCAGGCGTGACCGGTTGGGAATCGCGCTCTTCGTTCGGGGGCGCGAACTCCCCAATGCGCAACGCCGCCTCAATGGAGCGAAGCGAAGCCTGAGTTGTGGGATACGCCGGGTTCACGACCGGGCCCAGTTCGACGACGTTCATGGCAGTGATCTCGCGGACGGGGAGACCCGACTCCGGGTCGTCTTCGTCTGCACGTCGCTGCCCACCGTCGAGCACGTTGAAGGTGAACGAGCTACCGCGAAGGTCCCCACGCTTGAGGAGCGCGGCAACGTCACGGCCGGTCGTCGTGTCGGGAAGGCTGATTTCGTAGAAGCCGCCCTCACGGTCTTCGCCGACGGTCAACGTCCCGGCGGACACGCGGCCAAGAAGGGCCTTCGTGTCGTGGTTGAACGTGGCAATCACGTCGTTCTGCCGCAGCGACGGGGCACCGGCCCCAGGAACGATGCGCTCCCGGAAGCCCCCCAGGTCGTGAGACAGCTCGTTGAACCGGTAGGCGTACCCGCGCATGACGATCGCGCCGTCATCCCGTGCACGCTCTTCCAACGGACTTGCGGCGAAGCGAAGTTCACGCGTCGTCATCCGTCCCCCCTTCGTCGTCCGGCTCTTTGTCCGGCTCGTCTTCGGCCGGTGCATCCGGCTCTTCCGTCGGGGGCTCGATCGCCGGGGGAGTCTTGGGCTCCGGCTCCGGCTCGTCGTCGACAGCCCCCAGGTTCAGCGGTACGCGGTAGGTAGCGCCGAGACCGTCGGGCAGCGGAGCCATGTCTTCGGCATGACGCACTTCGTCAATGCTGTAGATGCCGTTCATGAGGCCGGTCGCGTACAACTCCATGCGCTCTTTCGGGGCACCACGCTTGATCTCGTCGAGATTGAACTTGACGAACTTCATGCGGTCGGCAGACTCCGCGAAGAGAAGCCGAGTGAACCCAGACTCAATCCGCTCAAGCCACGGGCGCAGAGAGAACATGCTGAACGCAATGTTCTGTTCGGCGAGACCGGAGCCCCACGAAGTCGAGTTCGTGGCGTCAGAAATCAGGTGAGGCGGCACACCGAAAATGCGCGCGATCTCCGGAACCTGGAACTGTCGGGTCTGCAAGAACTGTGCTTCGTCGGGGCTCATGGCGACCTTCGAGAACTTCGCGCCTTCCGTGAGAAGGGCGACGCGGTGTGAGTTCTCGACACCGGAGTTCGCCACGCGCCACGCGTCCCGCGCCCGCTTGAGCCCGTCTTCCGACATGGCTCCGGGAACCTCAACCACTGCCGACGGCATAGCGCCGTTGCGGAAGAAGTGAGCCCCGTACTTCTGAGCGGCGAGCGCGAGCCCGATCGACTCACGCGCGTACGACACAGGGGAGACGCCGGAGAAGTCGCCGGGGAGCATCATCCCGGGGATGTGAAGCACATCCCGGGGAGTGAACCAGCCAAGCAAGACCTCGTTGCCGTCGTCGTCAATGTCGAAGGCTTCGAAGACCTTCCGGCGAATGCCGTCGACCATGACCATGTGAACGACGATCTTCGTAGGGTCGAGCACGTCGAGCCCCGCAATGCTCGGACCGTTCCAGCGCACCGCGAGAAACGCGTTGCCTTCGAGCAAGAGCGACAGCACCGTCTGAGACAGAATGTCGATCCGGCCCATGCCGCCGGGTTCGGCGTTCGGGTAGTCGAGCCATTCCGGAGAAGTGATCTCCCGACGGCTTCCGCCCCGACGTGAGTATGTCGAGATAGGCAGCGTGGCAATCGTCTCGCTCAGGAGACGCACGCACCCGAACACGGCCGACACCTGAAGTGCCTCATTGGTCGTGACTCGCTCACCCGATGCGGCAGTGTTGCCGTACAGCGTCGGGTCGTACGGCTCCCACGCTCGCGCTTCCTGAGCGGACTCAAGAGCGGGGCTCGTACCCCGGCGGATTAGGTCAGTCCAGAAACCCACCGGGGCCCCCTTCTAGCCCCCTCAATTGACGGAGCTGACTAGTCGTCGAACATGCCTGCCTCGCCACCGATCACGTGAGTACCGGCGTCGTCTTCCCATGTGGCGACGATCGCCGTATCAGTCCAACTCCCGTTGTCCTCACGCCACATGACCGCACCGTGTACGGCGAGGATCATGGCTATGGCAAGGTCGATCTTTCGGCGGGACGACGCGTGTTCCTTCGTGATGCGTGCGCCGTTCTTGTCCTCACGGAGCACCGCGTTACCGACGTGCCGGGCAAGAGCCGGGTTGCCGTCGTGAGTCATGCGCCCGTCGCGAGCCGCGTCGTACACGGCCTGAGTCGCGGGAACCATGCGCTTGAGAGAGTTGGTCGGGAAAGCCTCAACCGGGTAACCCTCAGCCTCAAGGTTGTCTAGCGTCTCTTCCCACCGGTACGGGTCCGCAACGAGATTCGCGACCTTGTACGTGGCGAGCGCTTCGTGAAGGGCCTCACGCACGTCGACCATGGGCACGCGCCAATGCGCGTCATCCTGCGGAGCTTCCCAGTGACCCAGGACGAACACGCGAAGGTCAGCGACGCGGCACGCAACGAGTGCAGTGCTGTCGCCCTTCCAAGAGCCGTCAAAGCCGAGTACAACGGCTTCGCCGGGGCTCAGGGTGTCGTCGGACGCAAGCGAGTCCCAAAGGCCGTGAGGGAGCCACGTAGAGGCGCCACGGACGAACTGAGAGAGCCGGTAGATCCGGAAGCTTGCCTCAGTCGAGCGCTGACACGCAGCGCGGAAGTCTTCCTCATTCAGGATCTCGTACGAGGGATTGCACGCTTTCCACACGTCCGGGTCGGTGTGGTCAACCGTGTCTCCGAGACGCGGACCCCAGGACCGATAGAACAAGGTCGGGTCGTTGACCTCACCGGAGTTCACCCGCTCGCCTGTCTCACACAGCGCGGCAAAGGGCCCGTCCGGGTCCGGTCCGGCCGTCGATACGACGAGCGTCATGGGTTGGTTACGTGCTGCCGATCCGAGCGTGAGCGCGTCGAACAAGTCGGCGTTCTTACTGAACGCGTACTCGTCAAGCGAGACGGCCGACGGGTTGAGTCCCTGTTGCCGTCCGGCGTCAGCCGACACCACGCGGTAAGTGCTGTCCTTGAAACGGATCACGTCGCGTTGCACGTCGCACACGGCCGACAGCTTCGGAGAAGCGTTGACCATCTGCTTCGCAGCGTCGAAAACCATGCGTGCCTGATTGCGGTCATTGGCTGCCGCGATCACTTGACGCTGAGCGTCGGCCCTATCGGCGATCAGGTGGTACAGCATGATCGCTGCGGCAATCGTGCTCTTCCCGTTCTTCCTCGCGATGCACACGACGACCATGCGGTGTTTGCGTTTCCACTGCCCGAACGCATCTTGTTCGAGCCGGTACGCACCGACGAGAAGTTCATGTTGCCATGGCAAGAGCTTGAATCGCTGACCGGCAAACGAGCCGGTGAGGTAGCAGAACTCTTCAATCCATCTCGCGACGCGGTAACCCTCACTGGGGAACGGCGCATCAACGGGAATATGCCGGGCAATGACCGGGTCGAGCTTGCCCACCGGACACCACCCTTAGAAGTCTTCGGGGCTCGCTGCGACCTTCCGCGCTTCGGCAGCCACAAGCCCCAGACGCATACGCGCTTCGGGCGTGAAGCCAATAACGGTCTCGATCGAGCGAAGCTCTTTCTCAGTGCTCTCGACAAAGCGCAAGAGCGGGTGCGCGACAGGCTGTCCGGAGTACCCCTCAGACATGAAGCCGTCGGCGTCCACGCGCGCGATGAATTCGGCGCGACGGTCGTGAAGCTCCGCGTACCGAAGGATGATGTTCCGATCCGTGTCAGGGGAGTAGGCACCCGACCCGGCAGCCCAGACGGCTCGCCACACTTCCTTGCCCGTGGCCTTGAGGTGAGCGGGAACCCTGGGGGCTCGACCCTCGTACACGACGGGGGCAACCGGCTCGTCGGCGTAGGACGCGTTCCCGGTGCGAATGTCCGGGGCCTTGCTGCGGCTCATTACGCACCACCTTCAGGGGTCTTAACAGCCCCTTGACGGGTGCCTTTCTCCGGGGGCCGAACGCGGCCTTGCCCAGTAACCGCAAGGGAGTTGGGTCCTGGGGGGCCGGGGTCCGGCCTCACACCCAGGGCGCGTTTTCCGAGCTGGGGCCGGGATCGCCAGGAGGTACGCGGCCCAACTTTCGGACCGCTCTCCCTCTCCCGATCAGAACGGAGGAGTCTTCGCGTTGAAGTCCTCACGCGTTTTCATCTTGTGGCATGTCTTGCACAAGACCTGAACGTTCGAGTCGATGTCTTCGCCACCCTTCGCAAGGGGAAGGATGTGATCGACGTCGACATGAGATGCGAGGAAGTGACCAGGGCAACGAGCACACGTCACGAAGCCGTCTTGCACGAGTGCCGCACGCACGGCCTTACGCATGCGAGTCGCAGCGTTGTTGCCACGCGCTATCGCAGCACGCCTCTTACTGTGCGACTGCACTGAGCGTGCGCTCTCGTAAGCCCGGTGGTGCTCATGGCACCGCCCGTTGTGGGTAGCCCACCCCCTACAGTCAATGCACCGGGTACGCACGGCCACCCCCCCTCCTTCTGTAGGCACCCCCTATGGGAAGGGCCTGACGATAGAATCCCGTTATGGACATCCGAGAATGCAGTAAGTGCGGCAAGCCCGAAGGTGAAGTCAAGTTCCCCAGTAAGGGGCGCACGTGCAACAAGTGCATTGCTGCTAACTCGAATTCGAAGCGCAAAGCGCGCGTGGAGTCTGGTACGTACGAGCGTCACGAGTTCGCTATTGCGCTCGGTATCACTGCAAAGGAATACCGAGAACTACAGATGAAACCCTGTGGCGTATGTGGGCAGGAGGCCACCGAGGAAAGCCCCAACACCGTGTATCAGAACCGCGAAACCAAGAAGGTGGCAGGACCCATCTGCCGGAAGTGCACAACCGCACTCGGCATGCTGGACCACAGTAGATCGCGCGTCATTCGCGCTCTCGCGTACCTTTCCCAGTCAGACCCGTCAATTGAGGGGTCTGAGAAGTAGCTTGCCGAGAGCCGGATTCGAACCGACGTTGCCCCATTTCAGTAGGGGAGTCTTAGGCCGCTAGACGATCTCAGCTTCGAGTGATCACGCGGGAGCAACCCCGCCACACCCCGGGATCGCGAACGAGCCCTTAAGCCCCCTTGCCCGGAGTCGAACCGGTAAGAGCGTCGCCACGCTCGGGGTGTCCACACACCACAAAGGGTTGTGCGCAAGCTCAGAACCATGGGCCGGAGAGAGTAGCCACTAGGGAGCAAGCGCGCGAAGACAGGAAGTGCAGTCCGCCTGATGTTCGGTCGGGAGCGCGGTACTTCCTGCTTCATAACCCAACTAGCGAGTGGATTGCCTAAGAGATCGTGTGAGCGGGTGGATTGCCCGGCGTGCTCGCGGCTCGTCGGTGCGGCCGGTCAGCGCGGTGACGGAGTAACGGAACGGACCCCGGTCCCGGTATCTCTTAAGAGTCTCTATTGTGTTACCTGATCGAACACTTAAATCGTCACTTCATCACAAACCCCAGGTCAGAGGGGGTGCGGTGTGACCGTGTCGGCAAGCCGCTCCATCACTAGTTAGTCTAACTAACTGTCTGGAATCAAACGAAAAGGGCCGACCCCGAAGGATCGACCCCTCACGCTGTGGTGCTGGTCACGCAGCGATGCCGGACAGCTCGTCGGCCGCGTCGCTGAAGAAGTCTTCAGTCAGGGCGAATCGGGAACGATGCTGGGGCTGTCGCGGCTGCAACCGGGTGACTGTCAGCCGTGCCCCCGCGTCGGTCAGCATCTCGCGCCGTACGTCCACCTCGGACGCGTTCCACAGGTCCGCGTACGTCTGGTCAGTCGGGACGTGCTCAACCTTCGCTTCGACCTTCTCGCGGGTCTCCAGATCGGCAAGCCGGGCGTCGAGCGCGTCACGGTGCCGCTCCCATGCCTTGAGCGCGGCCTTGCTTCGTTGCTGCCCCTTCTCTCGAAGGTGCCCCTCATATTCCGCTGCCGTCTCGTCGATTTCCGGTTGCGGATCGTATCCGGCGGTCTCGATCGACTCCGTGACGCGGAGCCCGCCAACAAGGCTCAGGAAACGGTCTCGTACGCGGCTCTCTGCCCACTCCATAGAGACGTTCACCGGTCGCTCGCAACGCTCGCCACGCGACGAGTAACCGCACTTGTACGTGCCCTTCGGAATGTCGCCGTATGCGCGACCCCCGCAACTCGCACAGAAAATCACGCCGAGAAGAAGAGCCTTCGTGTCGCTACGCACGGGAGGCTTTCCCGTGCGCGAGTCGAGCAACTTGCCGACCGCGTCGAATTCCTCGCGGGTCAGAATCGGTTCCGCTGTCTGCATGATCGGGTTGCCGTCGGCGTCTCGCACGGGCTTGCCGTTGTGCGTCTTCCATCCCAACAAGGCGTGGGTACGCAGGAGTCGGGCGATCATCGCGGGGCGCCATGAGAACTTGGCACGGTGCACGCTCTGCCCCTTTGTGGCCCCGGTCTTCCCGCCGGTCGAACGACCTTGCTTCGAATTCCAGTGGTCGCGGGGGCTGAGAGTCCCTTCGTCGTTCAGGTCCCGCGCAATGGCGCTTGCGGTCTTTCCGCTAAACAGGTCGTGAATGATCCGCTCGATTACCGCGACGGCTTCCGGGTCCTGAACGAGCGTCCATCCACCGCCGGGTAGTTCTTCCGGCGTGTAGCCATACGGAGGACGTCCCCCACGCCAACGAAGCTCCATTGTCCGCATTGCTGCCTGAGCGCCGTTCACGCGCTCCCGAATGGCGTGAGCCTCCATTTCCGCAGCGAACGCGAAAACCATGAGGAGAAGGTGCGTCACGGGGTCGAGCGCATTTCGGAAGTCGAGCACGAGCCGACCGCCGGGGCCTTCCGCGAAGACGATCATTTTGCGGTTCGTACGAGCCCACTCACACAGCGCGTACACGTCCTGCATGCTGCGAACGAGCCGGTCGAATCGCCAGCACACGAGAGCGTCGAAGTCGCCGGAACGGTCGTTCAGCCACTCGCCAAGCTCCGGCCGCTCGAACGGGGTCGTCTTGCTCGCCGACACACCTAGGTCGACGGCTTCGCGGTCCCCCAGGTCGATCCCTAGGGCACCGGCCGCGCCGTGGTTGGCGGCACGCTGCCGCTCAGGGCTCGTCGTCTCGTCCGTGAGGACGCTGAGCCGAAGCACGCTCAGGCCCCGAAGGGTTTCGGTCGCGTGAGTGAGTGAGTTTGTGAGATGCGTGGTCATGCTCGCCGGTGAGCGAGTCGATTGCCCGTCTTCTCTGACCAGGGTGTTTGTTGCCATCGGTGCCACTCCGAAGCCGGGGTGAGTTCGCACCGTCCGGATACTCCGAGGTGACCATTCCCGCGTCCCCTCGCACCGCCCGAGCCGCACGCGCCCCGCACCGCGATGCCCGTGCACACAGCTGTCCCCACATCTCAACCCCCATGAAATTGCGATCCGTTCACGTCACGACAGCCACGCCTCACGAGGCCGCCGTCCAACCCGTCGTCCAACCAGTCGTCCAGCCACTTGACCGTCGAGCTGCTCAGATGCCGCTCAACAACCCACCCGCCAGGCCGATCACCACAGGCAGCACCCCCACCGCGATGAACGCGGGCAGGAAGCACAGCCCCACCGGCGCCGTCATCAGCACCCCGGCCCTGCGCGCCGCCGCCGTCGCCGTACGGCCCCGTTCCGCGCGGCAGTCCGCGGCGAGACGCGCCACCGGATCCGCCGCCGGAGCCCCCGACTCCCCCGCCCGCTCCAGCAGGCTGGCCAGCGCCCCCGCACCCGGTATCGCACCCAACCTCCGCCACGCGACAACCGGTTCACCGCCGAGCCGCACCTCCGCGGCCCCCTGCGCGAGCCGCAACCCGACCGGCCCCTTCAGTGCGTCGCCCACCGCCTGTGCGGCCACGACGGGCCCCGCGCCCGCAGCGACGCAGGCAGCCAACAGATCCGCCGCCAAGGGAAGTTGACGAGCAGCCTCCGCGCCGTCGAACTCCGCGACGCGGCCACCCCGCCCCCGCCGCCAACGCCACACCCCGTACCCGGCGCCCAACCCCACCAGGCACCCCGGAAAACCGCCCACAAGGACCCACCCGGCACTCACCGCCCCGGCCACCGCAAGCCACCCCCGCACCACGTCCCGCCGCCGGAACCACTGCCTCGGAGAGACCCCCGGCAACCGCTCCGCCACCCCCAGCACAGCCCCCGAACGCCTCCGCGCCGCCCGCTCACGCCGCGCCGCAAGGACCGCCGAGATCAGCCACAGCACGGCCGCCGCACCCCACACGGCCACCCCCACCTTGTGGACAACGAAACTCATCGCTCCTCCGCCCCTCGTACGATCCTCAGCGCCCACCACACGCCGGCGCCCTCCAACGCCCCGCCCACCGCCAGGCATCCGAGCCCCGCCCCCGAATGCAGCAACACCCGCAACGGCGACGCCCCGAGTGCGCTCCCCATGAGCAGCCCGAGGACCGGAAGCCCCGCGAGCATCACCGCCGTCGACCGCGCACCCGCCAACTGGGCGCGCAGGTCGGCACGCTGATCCCGCTCCGCCCGCAGCGCGCCCTCAAGCCGCTCGAGCCCCGCCGCGAGTCCGGCACCGCGGTCCACCGCCACCCGCCAGCACGCCGCGAGCCCAAGGAGACCCCGCGCCCCCGGCTCCCGCGCCGCCTCCTCGAGCGCGCCCGGCACATCCCCGCCGAACCGCGCCGCCGCCAGAACCCCGGCCCGCGCCTCCCCGAGCCCACCGCCGGCCGCGGCCCGCAACGCCTCCCCCGGCTGCCGCCCCGCCCGCACCTCCCCCGCGAGCGCCCCGCACAACGCGATCACCGCGGCGGCCCGGCGCTCCCCTTCGAGCCGCGCATCTCCAGCCCTCCGTACGCGCCGTATCAGCGGCACCCCGGCCGCCCCCAGGGCCAGCGGCACCACGGACTCCCCGAGCAGCGCGACCACCGCACCGCCCACCAAGGCCCACCACTCGTGCCGCATCCGATCGCCGACGAAGACCACCGCCCGCCGCCACACCGCATCCCCCGACGCGGCCTCGGCCCCTCCCTCAAGAACCGCCCGCACCCGCCACAGCCCTCGGTCCCGCCCGACCGTCAGCCAGGCCACGCTCCCCGCACACGCAGCCGCCACCACCCCCGTCGCGCTCATTGCCCACCACTCCAACCACCGGCCGCCAGAAGCGAGCTCAGCCGCTCCCAGCCCCGCTCCCGGACAAACTCCTTCTCGCCCCACCGCAGCGCCGGCACCGTCACCACGAGGCCGGACGGATCTCGTTCCAGGACATGCACCTCGGAGATCCGCCGCCGCCCCGTCCTGTCCCGTGCAAGATGGATCACCACGGACAACGCGGCCGCCAACTGGCTGTGCAGCGCCGCCCTGTCGAGCCCGGCTGCCGTCCCCAGCGCCTCCAGGCGGGCCGGAACGTCCCCCGCGGCGTTCGCGTGGACCGTGCCGCAGCCTCCTTGATGGCCCGTGTTGAGGGCGGCAAGCAGGTGGACCACCTCCGCGCCCCGCACCTCGCCCACGACCAGCCGGTCGGGGCGCATCCGCAGCGCTTGGCGCACCAGGTCGTCAAGGCCGACCTGACCGGCTCCCTCCTGATTCGCCGGTCTTGCCTCGAGGCGCACCACGTGAGGGTGATCGGGGCGCAGCTCCGCGGAGTCCTCGGCGAGCACGATCCGTTCCCCAGGACCGACGAGGCCGAGGAGCGCGCTCAGCAGCGTCGTCTTGCCCGATCCCGTACCGCCACTGATCAGGTAGGAGAGCCGGGCGTCGAGCAGTGCCCGCAGCACACGGTCGCCGCCCGGCGGCACCGTCCCCGCCGCTGTCAGTTCCGCGAGGGTGAAGGCCCGGGGACGTACGACGCGCAGGGAGAGGCAGGTCGATCCGACGGCGACCGGGGGCAGCACGGCGTGGAGGCGGGTGCCGTCCGGGAGCCGTGCGTCCACCCAGGGCCTGGCGTCGTCGAGCCGGCGTCCGGCCACGGCCGCGAGCCGCTGTGCGAGCCGCCGCACCGCCGTCGCGTCCCTGAAGGACACCCCGGTCAGCTCCAGGCCCCCGCCGCGGTCCACCCACACCCGGTCGGGCGCGGACACCAGTACGTCGGTCACCGAGTCGTCCGCGAGCAATGCCTCAAGAGGTCCCGCGCCCACCAGCTCCGAGCGCAGTTGCCGGGCCGCGCCCAGGACTTCCGCGTCGCCGAGCACCCTGCCCTGGGCCCGCAGCGCCTCGGCGACGTGGGCCGGTGTCGGTTCGGTCCCGCTCTCCGCGAGCCACTGGCGCACCCCGTCCAGCATCCTGGCCCCGACGACGGCGCTCATGAGCCGCCTCCGGTGGCATCGACAGGGACGCGCTCCCAGAAGGCCGTGCAGAACCGCGCCAGCGGCCCCCGGGCGACACTTCCGGGCGGCATTCCCTCGGCCTGTGCGGCCAGCAGACCCGCTTCCCTCGGCAGTTCGCCGACGAGCGGCAACCCGAGCAGTCGCGCGACCTCCTCCGCGTCGAAACCACCGAGGCTGTCGATTCCACCGCCCCCGGCGCGACCGGTGCCGCCACCGCCGACCACCACCCGCAGATCTCGCAGCACCATCCCCACCGCCGACGCGACCCGCCGCGCTCCGGCCACCGCCCGCAGCTCCGCCGGCACCACCAGGAGCCCCAGATCCACCTGGGCCAGCGCCTCGGCCACTCCTTCGTCCACGCGGCGCGGCAGATCCACGACCACCGCCCCGCCCCGCCGCCGGGCGGCGGCGATCACCGCCCGCATGGCCTCGGGCGCGATGACCACCGCGTCGCCGCGGTCCCAGCTCAGGACCCGCAGGGAGTGCAGCTCGGGCAGCGACTCCTCCAGCGCGCCACCACCGACCCGGCCCCTGGACTGCGCGAAGGCGGGCCAGCGGAGCCCGTCGGCCGCCTCGCCGCCCAGCAGTACGTCGAGCCCGCCGCCGAGGGGGTCGGCGTCGACGAGCATCGTGCGCCGCCCCGCGCGGGCCGCCGTGACGGCAAGGGCGCACGCCAGCGTCGAGGCACCGGCTCCCCCGCTCCCGCCGATCACCCCCACCGTGAGCGCGGGCCGCCCCACTCCCTCGGCGACATCGGCGATGCGGTCCACCAGCCATCGTTCGCCGTCGGGCAGGACAAGGACATGGTCGGCACCGATCTCCACCGCGCGCTGCCACACCCCGGAATCGTCCTGATCCCGCCCGACCAGGACGACCCCACGCCTGCGCGCGGCTCCCCGCACCCGGTCCACCGCGTCGTCCCCGACAAGGACCAGCGGCGCCGCGTCCCAGCCGCCCCTGCGCTCCGGCACGCCGTGCTGCACCTCGGGCCGCGCCCCCGCCGCGGCGCACAGCCGCAGCAGGTCGTCCAGCAGGTCCACATCTTCCGTGACGATCAGTGGTCCGCCCTGCCGTCCATCGGACGACGGCGGTCCGTCACGTGTAATCACTCCAGCCACGATCCTCAGCCCCCTCTCACTACAAGCCCGTTGAATGCCGCGTTCCACATCGGCGATGCATCGGCCAAAGCAATCCGGCCATGAACTTCGCGTGCAGAACGAGCGGATTCAGCGTGCAGCGATCGCGGATAACGTGTGGATCTTGGTCAATAACTGTGGACAAGACGGGGCTTGTGAATATCCCCTTCACCCATACCGGTGACATCTCTAAGACTTCCGCAGAGCAGCCCAACGACTACACACGGTGACGGATCATGGGCATGCAAAAAGATCGCCGAAACGGCCGCCGGAAGGCGCCAGGCGATCAGATGAAGGTCGAGGGAGGTCCGAAAAACCCATCCGGACATGCGACGACCCCCGCCGGGGGGGGAGAGCGGGGGTCGTCCCCACGGTCCGACTCGGGGGGGGAG
The DNA here is from genome assembly GCF_042795295.1 of Streptomyces sp. NPDC056486. Classification (NCBI taxonomy): domain Bacteria; kingdom Bacillati; phylum Actinomycetota; class Actinomycetes; order Kitasatosporales; family Streptomycetaceae; genus Streptomyces; species Streptomyces sp. NPDC056486. The sequence continues at coordinate 25,489 of NZ_JBHTSF010000024.1, read as the reverse complement.
GAGCCGGACCGGGTTAGCACGGTCGCGAACGATCCGTGACTTCCATGGTGTACCCGAGAGCCTTCTCAGGCAAACCCACGCGCCTCACCTTACGCCGAATGGTGGGCGCCTATGCTCGGGCTCGTGGAAAACCACTCCTTGCCCCGCACAGCCGCCTTCTTTGACCTGGACAAGACGGTCATTGCGAAGTCGAGCACTCTCACCTTCAGCAAGTCGTTCTACCAAGGCGGCCTGATCAACCGCAGGGCGGTACTGCGAACTGCATATGCACAGTTCGTCTTCCTCGCCGGCGGAGCCGATCACGATCAGATGGAGCGGATGCGCGAGTATCTGTCCGCGCTGTGCCGCGGATGGAACGTGCAACAGGTCAAGGAGATCGTCGCCGAGACGCTCCATGACCTGATCGACCCGATCATCTACGACGAGGCCGCGTCCCTCATCGAGGAGCACCACACCGCGGGCCGGGACGTGGTCATCGTCTCCACGTCGGGCGCCGAAGTGGTCGAGCCGATCGGCGAGCTTCTGGGCGCGGACCGGGTGGTGGCGACCCGGATGGTGGTCGGCGACGACGGCTGCTTCACCGGCGAGGTGGAGTACTACGCGTACGGCCCCACCAAGGCGACGGCGATCAAGGAACTCGCGGAGTCCGAGGGGTACGACCTCGACCGCTGTCACGCCTACAGCGACTCGGCGACCGACCTCCCCATGCTCGAGTCCGTGGGGTATCCGCACGCGGTCAACCCCGATCGCGCGCTGCGCCGTGAGGCTCTCGCGCGCGAGTGGCCGATTCTCGACTTCCACCGCCCGGTCCGGCTCAAGGAGCGGCGCCAGAAGCCGTCCCGGCCCGCACTCGTCGCGGTGGCGGCGGTGGGCGCCGCGGCGGCCACGGCGGGCCTTGTGTGGTTCGTGAGTCGACGCCGGACATCTCGCGCCCGATTCACCCTTATTTGAACCTAAAAGTAAAGAAGTAGCGCCAGCACTTCCGCTTACCCCAGGACAGGAGTACAAAGGATTCAACGGCCCGCGAGACCAAGGACATCCGAGAGGATTACCTTTAAACGCAACCAAGGCCCCACGGACCGAAGCATGAACACCGAGCACCCACGCGACGTCGACCCGTCGATTACGGGCCAGCCGCACCAGGTGACGGGCTAAGTCCCCGACCTGATGGGCAACCTTCGAGGACGCTTGGTAACCCGGTGAACATGCCAGCGGCGGTACGAGAATTCGTACCGCCGCATCCCTGTTCAGGGCCTCTTTCGCGGGCGCCTCAGGCCGCGCCGCGCTGCATCGCCTCGCAGACCGCCGTCGACTCCCTGGCCCCCAGTTCGACCGCACGCCCGCAGTGGGCGATCCAGGCGGCCATGCCCTCCGGGGTCCCGGACGCGTAGCCGTCGAGCGCCCCTACGTAGGCCGCCCGCCCCTGTTCCGCGTGCCCCGCCTCCGCCGGGCAGACCGACTTCGGGTCGAGCCCGCTGCCCACCAGGACGATGCGCTCGGCAGCCCGCGCGACCAGGCCATTGTGCGAGCCGAAGGGGCGCAGGCTGAGCAGCTCGCCGTGCACCACGGCCGCCGTCACCAGAGCCGGTGCGGAGCCTCCGGCGATGATCAGCTGCGAAAGACCCTCCAGGCGGCCCGCCACCTCGTCGGAGTCCGGCACATCCAGCTCGACCAGCGGCTCGTCGACCGGCTCGCCGGCCAGCCGCGGCCGTCCCGCCGCCTCGTCGCTCTCCGCGGCGGCGACCAGGTGCAGGCGCGCGAGCACCCGGAGCGGCGACTGCCGCCAGATGGAAAGGAGTTGACCGGCCTCCGCGGTGAGACGCAGGGCCGCGCCGACCGTGCGGGCCTCGCCGTCGCCGCTGAAGTCGCTGCGGCGGCGTACTTCTTCGAGCGCCCAGTCGGCACCGGAGAGCGCCGCCGAGCCGCGAGCGCCGCGCAGCGCCGCCTCGGAGGTGATCTCATTGCTGCGGCGCCGCATGATCCGGTGGCCGTAGACCCGGTCCACGGCCTTGCGCACGGAGTCCACGGAGTCGGCCACGCCGGGCAGTGCGCCCAGGGCCGCGAGCGGATCGGCTGTCGTACTCATGAGTACGACCCTACGCACCCAGAGTGCTCCCCCACGAAGGAGTGGTCTTCTTCACGCTGGATCGATACGCCAGGTAATCATCCGGCTACCCTTGGTGAACATGAAGATCGCTTTCGTAGGGAAGGGCGGCAGCGGCAAGACCACGCTGTCCTCACTCTTCATCCGACACCTCGCCGCCACCGGTGCACCGGTCCTCGCGGTGGACGCCGACATCAACCAGCACCTGGGTCCCGCGCTCGGCCTCGACGAGGCGGACGCCGCCGAGCTGCCCGCCATGGGCGCGCACATCCCTCTCATCAAGGACTACCTGCGGGGATCCAACCCGCGCATCACCTCCGCCGACACGATGATCAAGACGACGCCGCCCGGCGAGGGTTCGCGGATCCTGCGGGTGCGCGAGGACAATCCCGTGTACGACGCGTGTGCACGGCCGGTGGAACTCGACGACTCAGCCGTGCGTTTGATGGTCACAGGGCCGTTCACCGAAGCCGACCTCGGTGTCGCCTGCTACCACTCCAAGACCGGGGCGGTGGAGCTGCTCCTGAACCACCTGGTCGACGGGCGCGACGAGTACGCGGTCGTCGACATGACCGCAGGTTCGGACTCCTTCGCGTCCGGCATGTTCACCCGCTTCGACATGACGTTCCTGGTGGCCGAGCCGACCCGGAAGGGGGTCTCCGTCTATCGCCAGTACAAGGAATACGCACGGGACTTCGGCGTCGACCTCAAAGTCGTCGGCAACAAGGTGCAGGGCCAGGACGACATCGACTTCCTGCACGAGCAGGTGGGCGACGACCTCCTGGTGACGGTCGGGCACTCGGACTGGGTGCGCGCCATGGAGAAGGGCCGCCCGCCCCGGTTCGAGTTCCTGGAGGACGACAACCGCCGCTCCCTGCAGGCACTTCAGAGCGCTGCCGACACCTCGTACGAGCGCAGGGACTGGGACCGCTACACCCGTCAGATGGTCCACTTCCACCTGAAGAACGCGCAGAGCTGGGGCAACGAACGAACGGGGGCCGACCTGGCTGCGCAGGTCGACCCCGGCTTCGTACTGCGCGAGTCGCAGCCTCAAAGCGCCTGACGGCACGCCGCCCGACAGACGGAGTCCGGCGCAGCACCCCGAAGCCCGCGAAGCGGTGCGAGGGGTGCAGAAGGAGGATCCTGCCTGGCTGCGCAGGTCGACCCCGATTTCGTGCTCGGTGAGCGGACCGTCGCCACGGCCTGAGGAGAGCGGCTGAGGGAGCGGCTGAGGAGAGCGAAGGGCGCTACGGCTTGCTCGCCGGGGCGCCCGGGACTCCCTTCGGGGCCGGTGCGGGCCGGGCGGAGAGGAAGGACGCCCAGCCCTCCTTCGGGGCCTTGCCGACCCGGAGTTTGGTCAGGCGCTCCACGGTCTGCGGGTCCTGGGCGTCGAGCCAGTCGGCGAGTTGCCGGAAGGAGACGCACCGCACGTCGCGCTTGGTGCAGACGGACTCGATCGTCTCCTCGATGGCGCGCATGTACGTGCCGCCGTTCCAGGACTCGAAGTGGTTACCGATGATCAGCGGGGCACGGTTGCCCTTGTAGGCGCGACTGAAGCCCTGGAGCAGGCCGTCGCGCATCTGGTCGCCCCAGTACTCGTGCTTGCCCGGGTCGCCCTGGGACGTCGTGCCCGACTGGTTCACCATGAAGTTGTAGTCCATGGTGAGCGTCTCGAACTTGCGGCCGGGGACGGGGACCAGCTGCATCGACAGGTCCCAGAGGCCTTCCTTCTTCTTGGGCCAGATCTGGTCGTTGACGCCACTGGTGTCATAGCGGAAGCCCAGCTCACGGGCCGCCCGCATGAAGTTCTTCTGGCCTTCGAGGCAGGGCGTGCGGGCGCCGACGAGTTCCTTGTCGTAGTCGAAGGGCAGTGGCCGCGCCTTCTTCATGCCCGTGTTCGTCTTCCAGGCCTTCACGAAGGACTTGGCCTGGTTGATCTCGCTCTTCCAGTCGGCCACCGACCACTGGCCCACGCCGCCGCTGGTGCCGCAGAAGTGGCCGTTGAAGTGGGTGCCGACCTCATTGCCCTCGAGCCAGGCACCGCGGAGCTGCTCCACGGTGTGCTTGATTCCCTTGCGGTCGTTGAAGCCGATGTCCGAGCTGCCGACCTGGTGCTTCGGCGGGTCGTACAGCTTCCGCTTCGCCTCGGGGAGCATGTACACGCCGCTGAGGAAGTACGTCATCGTGGCGTCGTTCCGCTTGGCCACCTTGCGGAAGTGCGAGAAGAGCTTCTGGCTGTCCTCGCCGGCGCCGTCCCAGGAGAAGACCACGAACTGGGGTGGCTTCTGGCCGGGTCTCAGTCGCGCGGGGCGGGGCAGGTGCGGCTGTTGGCCGGTGAAGGCGGTGGAGCCGTCACCGATCATGCGGACCGCGCTCTTGGGGGCCGGGGCGGGCGACGCCTTCTTGGCACCGTGCGTGACTTCCTCGGCGCCGGTGTCGCCGCTCCCGCAACCGGCCAGTACCGCGACGCATGCCGTGAGGGCGGTGACGCCCGCGGCGATCCGCTGGATCCTCTGGGTGGCGGCCATCTTCCGCCCACCTTCTTCCTTCGAGTCGGCTTCGGGTCGGGGCACGGCGCAGGGGTGATCACCGGAGATATCGCGGTGAAATTGCCCTGAAATGCCCGACAGTGCCGCCAACGTCGCACGAAGGCATGTGCCAGATGTTCCGACAAGCCGACAAATAGCTTTAATCACTCCCTAGAGTGATCTACTGACCCATTTGCACCGTTTGTCTATCCTTCGCATTTACTCTCCATTACGATTCGTTTACCGAGAGTTGAGATATCCCGCCGCTGCAACGCCGTGACCCACGGCCGCGACCCGCCCTCCGGAGACCGCCGGAGGACCCCCTGTTCCGCGACCGCGCTGCCCCGGAGGAGACGGGAAACCATGTCTGCCTGCGTCCCCACCCATGCCACCGACTCGGCCCACGCATCACGCGACCACGAGCCCCACGCGCCGCCGCCGGGCAAGTTCCGTAAGTTCCGCATCGCGGGCGCCGACGTATCCGCGTCGATCGCCGTCTTCTTGATCGCCCTGCCGCTGTCCCTCGGCATCGCGCTCGCCACCGGAGCACCGCTCCAGGCGGGCCTCGTCGCCGCCGCAGTCGGCGGCCTCGTCGCCGGATGGATCGGCGGATCGCCGCTGCAGGTCAGTGGCCCCGCCGCAGGGCTCACGGTCGTCACCGCCGACCTCATCCACCAGTACGGCTGGCGGACCACCTGCGCCATCACCGTTCTCGCCGGGCTCACCCAACTCGCCCTGGGCTGCCTGCGCGTGGCCCGCTCGGCGCTCGCCGTCAGCCCCGCCGTCGTACACGGCATGCTCTCCGGCATCGGCGTAGCCATCGCCGTCGCCCAACTGCGCATCGTGCTCGGCGGCACCCCGCAGAGCACCGTGCTCGCCAACCTCCGTGCGCTGCCTGGCCAGTTGGCCGACCTTCAGCCGGCCACGCTGTCGATCAGCGTGCTGACCCTGGCGGTGCTGCTGCTCTGGCCGCGGATTCCCGGCCGTGCGGGGAAAGCCGTCCGTGTCGTGCCCGCGCCCCTTGTCTCCGTGGCCGCGGCGACAGCTGTCGCCGCGATCGCCGGGCTGAGCGTGGCCAAGGTCGACCTGCCCTCGTGGCGCAGTCACTCCCTTGCGGGCCTGCCCGAAGGTCCCGTGCTCGGGCTCATCGCCGCCGTACTCACGATCACCCTGGTCTGCAGCGTGCAGTCACTGCTCGGCGCCGTCGCCGTGGACAAACTCGTCTCCGGACGGCGCGACCTGAGCACCGGTCGCAGCCGCTCCAACCTGGACCGCGAACTGCTCGGCCAGGGCGCCGCCAACGCCGTGTCCGGAGTCCTCGGCGGGCTCCCCGTCGCCGGGGTCGCGGTGCGCAGCGTGGCCAACGTGCGAGCCGGTGCCGTCAGCAGGAACTCCACGATGCTGCACGGCGTTTGGGTAGTAGTAGCCGCCCTGCTGATGGTCCCCCTGCTCGAGCTGATCCCACTCGCCGCGCTGGGCGCCCTGGTGATGGCGGTCGGCATCCAGATGGTGAATCTGAACCACATCCGCACCATCACCCGCCACCGCGAGATCCTCGCGTACACCACCACGACACTCGGCGTCGTCTTCCTCGGCGTGCTCGAAGGAGTGGCCCTCGGGGTCGCCGTCGCCGTGGCCGTCGCTCTGCACCGCCTTGCCCGCACCCGGATCACCCACACCGAGGAGGACGGGACCCACCACGTGCGCGTGCGCGGTCAGTTGACCTTCCTCGCCGTGCCGCGGCTCAGCAGGGCGCTGCACCTCGTACCCCAAGGGGCCACCACCATCGTGGAGTTGGACGGATCATTCATGGACCACGCGGCGTACGAAGCGCTGCAGTGCTGGCAGGACGCGCACACCGCGCAGGGCGGCACCGTCGAGGTGACCGGGCGCGCCGGGACGCGGATCGCCGAGCCCGCGAGCGCCTCGCACTCCTGCTGCAGGCCCTGGACGGCCTGGCGCAACCACCACTGCGACCGTCCACAGGAGACCCCCCGGGGTGAGAGCCGACCCAGCGGGCACCAACTGGCCAGCGGGATCAGCGCGTTCCAGCGGAACACGGCCCCGCACGTGCGGGGCGAGCTCGCCCGCCTTGCCCGGGAGGGCCAGCAGCCCTCACAGCTCTTCCTGACCTGCGCCGACTCCCGGCTCGTCACCTCGATGATCACGTCGAGCGGCCCCGGTGACCTCTTCGTCGTACGCAACGTCGGCAACCTGGTGCCACTGCCGGGCGCCGAGAGCGGGGACGACTCGGTGGCAGCGGCGATCGAGTACGCGGTGGACGTACTGGAGGTGCGGTCCATCACCGTGTGCGGGCACTCCGGGTGCGGGGCGATGCAGGCGCTGCTCAACACCCCGCCGGGAGGCGCGCAGACGCCTCTCAAGCGGTGGCTGCGGCACGGGATGCCGAGCCTCGATCGTCTCGCGGCGCACAAGGACGAGGGATGGGCGCGGCTCGCGGGGCGGGCACCCGCCGACGCCGTCGAGCAGCTCTGCCTGACCAACGTGGTCCAGCAGCTGGAGCACCTGCGCGGCCACGAGTCCGTGGCGCGGCGCATGGCGGAGGGATCCCTTGAACTGCACGGCATGTACTTCCATGTCGGCGAGGCACAGGCGTATCTCCTCACCGAGAGCCCGGACGACGTGTTCGACCAGGTCACGCCGTCACCGCACGAAGGAACACCGCGTGAGGAGCCACCCACCCGAGTAAAGGTCTAAACCAATTTTCGGCAGGCTCTTGTCACCAGGGGTATACGTCTGATGAGCTGTGCTTTTGGACACAACGGACACCCTGGGAATGGGAGATGTCGTGAGCAACGAAAGCCTGGCCAACCTTCTTAAAGAAGAGCGAAGGTTCGCGCCACCGGCCGACCTGGCGGCCAACGCCAATGTCACCGCGGAGGCGTATGAACAGGCCAAGGCTGACCGGCTCGGCTTCTGGGCCGAGCAGGCCCGCCGGCTGACCTGGTCCACCGAACCGACCGAGACGCTCGACTGGTCGAACCCGCCGTTCGCGAAGTGGTTCGCCGACGGCAAGCTCAACGTCGCGTACAACTGCGTGGACCGCCATGTGGAGGCCGGCAACGGCGACCGCGTGGCGATCCACTTCGAGGGTGAGCCCGGCGACAGCCGGGCCATCACCTATGCCGAGCTCAAGGACAAGGTCAGCCGGGCCGCCAACGCGCTGACCGAACTGGGTGTCCGCCAGGGCGATCGCGTCGCGGTCTATCTGCCGATGATCCCCGAGGCCGTCATCTCGATGCTGGCCTGTGCCCGCATCGGCGCCGCGCACTCCGTGGTCTTCGGCGGCTTCTCCGCCGACGCCATCGCCAAGCGCGTGAAGGACGCCGACGCCAAGGTCGTCATCACCTCCGACGGCGGCTACCGCAGGGGCAAGCCCGCCGCCCTGAAGCCCGCCGTCGACGACGCCGTCGCCCGCGACGACAGCTCCGTCGAGCACGTCCTCGTCGTGCGCCGCACCGGCCAGGACGTGGCGTGGACCGAGGGCCGCGACGTGTGGTGGCACGAGCTCACCGAGCGCCAGTCCGCCGAGCACACCCCCGAGGCCTTCGACGCGGAGAACCCGCTCTTCATCCTCTACACGTCGGGCACGACGGGTAAGCCGAAGGGCATCCTGCACACCTCCGGCGGCTATCTGACGCAGGCCGCGTACACCCACCACGCCGTCTTCGACCTCAAGCCGGAGACCGACGTCTACTGGTGTACGGCCGACATCGGCTGGGTCACCGGGCACTCGTACATCACGTACGGCCCGCTGGCGAACGGCGCGACCCAGGTCATGTACGAGGGCACGCCCGACACCCCGCACCAGGGGCGCTTCTGGGAGATCGTCCAGAAGTACGGCGTGACCATCCTCTACACGGCCCCGACGGCCATTCGTACGTTCATGAAGTGGGGCGACGACATCCCCGCGAAGTTCGACCTGAGCAGTCTGCGGGTCCTGGGGTCGGTCGGTGAGCCGATCAACCCCGAGGCGTGGATGTGGTACCGCAAGAACATCGGCGCCGACAAGTGCCCGATCGTGGACACCTGGTGGCAGACCGAGACCGGCGCCATGATGATCTCGCCGCTGCCCGGCGTGACCGAGACCAAGCCGGGCAGCGCCCAGCGCGCACTGCCGGGCATCGCCGCGACCGTCGTCGACGACGAGGCGCGCGAAGTACCCAACGGCGGTGGCGGCTACCTCGTCCTGACCGAGCCGTGGCCCTCCATGCTGCGCACCATCTGGGGCGACGACCAGCGCTTCATCGACACGTACTGGTCGCGCTTCGAGGGCAAGTACTTCGCCGGTGACGGCGCGAAGAAGGACGACGACGGCGACATCTGGCTCCTGGGCCGCGTGGACGACGTGATGCTCGTGTCCGGGCACAACATCTCCACCACCGAGGTCGAATCCGCGCTCGTCTCGCACCCCTCGGTCGCCGAGGCCGCGGTCGTGGGCGCGGCGGACGAGACCACCGGGCAGGCCATCGTCGCCTTCGTGATCCTGCGCGGCACGGCCAACGCCGACGACGAAGGCCTCGTGGCCGACCTGCGCAACCACGTCGGCACGACGCTGGGCCCGATCGCCAAGCCCAAGCGCGTCCTTCCGGTCGCCGAGCTGCCCAAGACCCGGTCCGGGAAGATCATGCGGCGACTGCTGCGGGACGTCGCCGAGAACCGCGCGGTCGGCGACGTCACCACGCTCGCCGACTCGTCCGTGATGGATCTGATCCAGACCAAGCTGCCCGCCGCACCGAGCGAGGACTAGTCAGGCCCAAGCCAGAGGGGGGCATCCGGCATCGCGCCGGGTGCCCCCCTTGCGCATAAAGTGAAGATCGCCGGATAAGTCCGTTCGCATGTTAGGTACGCTAAGGACCGCGTCAACATCACGACAACAACGCGACAAGAAGTACCTAGGTGTGCCGGGAAGTCTGGTCGGCAAGTGATTTGTCCTGCCTACCGACCGGAGGTCGACCCCGTGGCCGCGCCCGCACCCCAGAACAGCAGCAACGGCCGCAAGGTTCTCGGACGGCTCTCGCTGCCCGAGCGGAACTTCGTCGCGAACGCGCTGCGTGCAGAGACCGTCGGCGGTGTCCTCCTCCTCGTCGCCGCCGTCACCGCGCTGATCTGGGCGAACACCGCAGGCGGGTCGTACGAATCGGTGCGCGGCTTCCACCTCGGGCCGAGCTCCCTCGGCCTCGACCTCTCCATCCAGCACTGGGCGGCCGACGGTCTGCTCGCCGTCTTCTTCTTCGTCGCCGGCATCGAACTCAAGCGCGAGCTCGTCGCGGGCGATCTGAGCGACCCGAAGGCCGCCGCGCTGCCCGTCGTCGCCGCGCTCTGCGGCATGGCCGTACCGGCTCTCGTGTACGTCCTGGTCAACACGGTCGGCGGCGGTTCCACGGACGGCTGGGCGGTGCCGACCGCCACGGACATCGCCTTCGCCCTCGCCGTCCTCGCGGTCATCGGCACCTCGCTGCCGTCCGCCCTTCGCGCCTTCCTGCTCACGCTCGCCGTCGTCGACGACCTCTTCGCGATCCTGATCATCGCGGTCTTCTTCACCAGCGACCTCAACTTCGCGGCGCTCGGCGGCGCGGTCATCGGCCTCGCGGTCTTCTGGCTGCTGCTCCGCAAGGGTGTACGCGGCTGGTACATCTACGTTCCGCTGGCCCTGGTCGTCTGGGGGCTGATGTACAACAGCGGCATCCACGCCACGATCGCCGGTGTCGCGATGGGCCTGATGCTGCGCTGCACCCGCCGCCAGGACGAGGAGCACTCGCCGGGCGAGCACATCGAACACCTTGTACGACCCCTCTCCGCGGGGCTCGCCGTACCGCTGTTCGCGCTGTTCAGCGCCGGTGTCGTGGTGTCGGGCGGCGCGCTCGGGGACGTATTCAGCAAGCCGGAGACGCTCGGTGTGGTGCTCGGTCTCGTGGTCGGCAAGGCGGTCGGCATCTTCGGCGGCACCTGGCTCGCAGCCCGGTTCACCAAGGCCGAGCTCAACGACGAACTCGCCTGGCCGGACGTGTTCGCGGTCGCCTCGCTCGCCGGTATCGGCTTCACCGTCTCGCTCCTGATCGGCGAACTCGCCTTCACCGAGGACCCGCTGCTCACCGACGAGATCAAAGCAGCCGTCCTGATGGGCTCTCTCATCGCGGCCGTACTTTCCGGGATCCTGCTCAAGGTGCGCAACGCCCGCTACCGCGCGCTGTACGACGACGAGGAGCGCGACGACGACCTCGACGGCATCCCGGACGTGTACGAACAGGACAAGCCGGAGTACCACCTGCGGATGGCCGCGATCTACGAAAAGAAAGCGGCCGAACATCGCAGGCTTGCCGAAGTGTCGGCCGGGGCACGCGCCGATGACGATGGTCCGGCATGATCTGAGCAGGCTTGACTGCGCAGACTGAGCTGAGCGGTCGTCACTGAACAGATGTTGTGAGCACGCATACGCAGGCTTACGGAGAAGGGGAAAGCGATGAGCACACCCGACGGGCCCGTCGGCACCGAACGCAGCCTCGGCCAGCTGGTCTCCTCGGCGACCAGCGAGATGTCCGCGCTGGTGCACGACGAGATCGCGCTGGCCAAGGCCCAGCTGCGGCAGGACGTCAAGCGGGGTGCGGTCGGCGGGGCCGCGTTCGCCGCGGCGGGAACGGTGCTGATCTTCTCGCTGCCGATGCTGAGCTTCGCCCTGGCGTACGGCATCCGTACGTGGAGCGGCTGGAACATGGCGATCTGCTTCGTGCTCTCCTTCGCGGCGAACGTGCTGGTCGCCGGAGTGCTCGCGCTGATCGGCGTCGTCTTCGCGAAGAAGGCCAAGAAGGGCAAGGGGCCGCAGAAGGTCGCCGCTTCGGCCAAGCAGACGGCTGCCGTACTGCAGAACGCCAAGCCGCACCCGCGTGCGGTGAGCCCCCTGGACGTGGTCACCCCCGCGGGTGCCTCCCTCGATCGTGGCGGTGAGAAGACGGCAGCTGTGGCACGCTCGTCTTCATGACGGACCCCGCCACACCCGCCCCCCATCCGGCCCAACCGACGCCACCCGTACGCATCGAAGGACCGTGGACCCACCGGGACGTCGCCGCCAACGGCGCGCGCTTCCACATCGCCGAGATGGGCGACGGGCCGCTCGTGCTGCTCCTGCACGGCTTTCCGCAGTTCTGGTGGACCTGGCGGCATCAGATGGTGGCGCTCGCCGACGCGGGCTTCAGGGCGGTCGCGATGGACCTGCGGGGCGTGGGCGGCAGCGACCGTACGCCGCGCGGTTACGACCCGGCGAACCTCGCGCTCGACATCACGGGCGTCGTGCGGTCGCTCGGTGAGCCGGACGCCGCGCTCGTCGGGCACGACCTGGGCGGGTACCTCGCGTGGACGGCGGCGGTGATGCGGCCCAAGCTGGTGCGCCGCCTCGCCGTCTCCTCGATGCCGCATCCACGGCGCTGGCGTTCGGCGATGCTCTCGGACCGCAAGCAGACGGCCGCGAGTTCGTACGTGTGGGGCTTCCAGCGCCCGTGGCTGCCGGAGCGTCAACTCGTCGCGGACGACGCGGCTCTGGTGGGGCGTCTGGTGCGGGACTGGTCGGGGCCACGGCTTCCGGACGACGAGGCGGTGGAGACGTACCGCCGCGCCATGACGATCCCGTCGACGGCACACTGTGCGATCGAGCCGTACCGCTGGATGGTGCGGTCGATGGCCCGTCCGGACGGCATCCAGTTCAACCGGCGCATGAAGCGTCCCGTGCAGGTTCCTACGCTGCATCTGCACGGCTCCCTGGACCCGGTGATGCGGACACGCAGTGCGGCGGGTTCGGGCGAGTACGTCGAAGCGCCGTACCGCTGGCGGCTGTTCGACGGCCTCGGGCACTTCCCGCAGGAGGAGGACCCGGCCGCCTTCTCGACCGAGCTGGTGAACTGGCTGAAGGATCCCGAACCGGATCGGTAGTCCGCGCGGGGCCTGAATCGGCATCAGCGGGGTACCCGATCAGGACGGCCGGGATCAGCGCCGGCGTCGGCGGGGCCCTGAATCAGGGTCAGAAAGACGTCCGTACCCGGGGGTAGGGGAACGTCTGTTCTTCGAACGGCTACTTGCCACCCGCATAGGCCAATTGGGGCGCGTGGGCGCGATTACCGACCTTGAGGCACGGGCACACGTCGGGGTATGGGCTGGACGCACGACTACAGTGAAGTAGCACGCAACCGCCGCTCAGCCATCGCGCTGAACAGCCGTGAGAGGGGCGGTCCGCACGATCCGGGCCATGAAGGCCCTGCTCAAGGCATCGGCATTCCCCACATCCTGCGCCGCAGGGCCCGCTGGGTCTCGGCGCGGCTGAGGCATACGCGCGACTGATCCGCCTGCTCCACCGACTGCTCCCCGACTGCGGCCCCGGCTACAGCGCGCAGCCCTGACTGTCGACCTCCTGGTTGGCGGTGCGGCCCGCCTCGATGTCCTCGCGGACCTCGTCGGCGGTGAGCGCGTAGCCGGTGTCCGGGTCGTCAAGGGACTTCGCGAAGACCACGCCGTAGACCTTGCCTTCGGGCGTCAGGAGCGGGCCGCCGGAGTTGCCCTGGCGGACGGTCGCGTAGAGCGAGTACACGTCGCGGCGCACGGTGTCCCGGTGGTAGATGTCCGGGCCCTTGGCCGTGATGCGCCCGCGCACGCGCGCGGGTCGGACGTCGTACGGACCGTTCTCCGGGAAGCCCGCGACGATCGCGTTGTCGCTGCTCGTCGCGTCCTTCGACGTGAACTGCAGCGGGGGCGCCTGGAGGGTCGGCACGTCCAGTACGGCGATGTCGCGCTCCCAGTCGTAGAGCACGACCTTCGCGTCGTACGTCCGGCCGTCTCCGCCTATCTGGACGGTCGGCTCGTCCACGCCTCCGACCACGTGCGCGTTCGTCATCACGCGGCGGTCTGAGAAGACGAAGCCGGTGCCTTCAAGGACCTTGCCGCAGCCGCGGGCCTCGCCCTGCACCTTCACGATGGACTGCTTGGCCTTCGTGGCGACCGCGCTCTTGGCGAGCTTGGGGTCGGGGGCCTTGACGTCGGTGATCGGCTCGTTCGAGAACGGGCTGAAGACCTGCGGGAAGCCGTTGCGCGCAAGGACCGAGGAGAAGTCGGCGAACCAGGTGTCGGCCTGGCCCGGCAGCGTGCGCGAAACTCCGAGCAGGATCTTGGAGTTGCGTACTTCCTTGCCGACCGTCGGCAGCGTCGTGCCCGCGAGGGCGGAGCCGATCAGCCAGGCGACGAGGAGCATCGCAAGGACGTTGACCAGCGCGCCGCCCGTGGCGTCCAGGGCTCTGGCGGGCTGCCAAGTGATGTACCGGCGGAGCTTGTTGCCCAAGTGCGTGGTGAAGGCCTGGCCGATGGAGGCACAGACGATCACGATGACCACGGCGACGACGGCGGCCGTCGTGCTCACCGCTCCCTCGTCGTCCGTGAGAGCGCCCCAGATGACGGGCAGCAGGTACACCGCGACGAGTCCGCCGCCCAGAAAACCGATCACCGACAGGATGCCGACGACGAATCCCTGGCGGTAGCCGACGACCGCGAACCATACGGCGGCGACCACCAAAAGGATGTCCAGCACGTTCACCGATTCAATCCTCGCCTCGCATCGCGGTCGCCACGTCCCCGCAACCTTGTCATGCGCGCCAGTCGAGCGGCACCTGCTTGGTGCGGTCCCAGGGACGTTCCCAGCCTGCGAAGTGCAGAATCCTGTCGATCACTCCGGCCGTAAAACCCCAGACCAGAGCCGATTCGACGAGGAAGGCCGGGCCTTGGTGACCGCTCGGATGAACTGTCGTCGCGCGGTTGTCGGGATCCGTGAGATCGGACACGGGAACCGTGAAGACGCGGGCTGTCTCGGCCGGATCGACGACGCCGACGGGGGTGGGCGAGCGCCACCAGCCGAGCACCGGGGTCACCACGAAGTCGCTCACCGGGATGAAGAGCCTGGGCAGCACTCCGAAGATCTGTACGCCTCGGGGGTCGAGCCCGGTCTCCTCCTCGGCCTCGCGCAGGGCGGCGCGCAGGGGGCCGTCCGTCAGCGGATCGCCGTCCTCGGGGTCGAGAGAGCCGCCGGGGAAGGAGGGCTGGCCCGCGTGCGAGCGAAGGCTCCCGGAACGCTCCATCAGGAGCAGCTCGGGACCGCGCGTGCCCTCTCCGAAGAGGACGAGCACGGCGGACTTGCGCCCGGCGCCGCTCTCCGGGGGCAGGAAGCGGCTGAGCTGGGTCGGCCGGACCGTTTCGGCGGCGCGGGCGACGGGGTCCAGCCAGGCGGGGAGGCCGTCGGTGCTGAGGCGCACGTGTCCGTTGGGCCCGCCGATGCGGCCGGGCCGCCCTGGGAAGCCGTGCCCCTCGCTCATGTCGCTCATGTGCGCTTCGCTCGTGTCGGTTGTCTCGCTCGTGTCGCTCGCGTGCGTCATCGGCACCCCCGTCCATTTGTGGACAACGCCTGTGGCCCCTCGGTTCGTTCCTCGCTCACGCGGCGCCCAGCGGGGGCGCCGCCTTCCCCGGGTAGTCCGGCGGGGGCTTGAGGCGCTGGCCCGGCAGACCGCCCATCTCGTACTTCAGGAGCTTCTTCGCCTTCTCCGGGTCGGTCTCGCCCTCCCCGTACGACGGGCAGAGATCGGCGATCGGACAGGCGCCGCAGGCGGGCTTGCGGGAGTGACAGATCCGGCGGCCGTGGAAGATCACGCGGTGCGAGAGCATCGTCCACTCGCTCTTCGGGAAGAGGTCGGCGATGGCGGCCTCGACCTTCACCGGGTCGGTCTCCTCGGTCCACTTCCACCGGCGGACCAGCCGACCGAAGTGGGTGTCCACAGTGATGCCGGGGACCCCGAAGGCGTTCCCGAGCACGACGAACGCGGTCTTGCGGCCTACGCCGGGCAGCTTGACCAGGTCTTCCAGGCGGCCGGGGACCTCGCCTCCGTGGTTGTCCCGCAGGGCGGCGGCGAGCCCCATGATCGACTTCGTCTTCGCCCGGAAGAACCCGGTCGGCCGGATCAGCTCCTCGACCTCTTCGGGGTTGGCGGCGGCGAGGTCCTCCGGGGTCGGGTACGCCGCGAAGAGGCGCGGGGTCGTCTGGTTCACCCGCAGGTCGGTGGTCTGCGCGGAGAGGACCGTGGCGACGAGCAGCTCGAAGGGGTTCTCGAAGTCGAGCTCGGGGTGGGCGTACGAGTACACGTCCGCGAGCTCGCGGTTGATCCGGCGGGCCCGCCGGACGAGGGAGGCGTGGGACTCGGGCTTGGCTTTGGCCGGGGGCTTGGTCTTGGCCGGGGTTTCGGTCTTGGCCGGGGCTTTGGTCTTGGCCGGGGCTTTGGTCTTGGCCGGGGTGGGCTTCTTGGCGGCGGTGACCTTCTTCGCCGGGGCGGCTTTCTTGGCCGCGGTGGCTTTCTTCGCCGGAGTCGCGGTGACCTTCTTCGCCGGAGTCGTCGTGGCCTTCTTCGCCGGAGTACCGGCTGCCTTCTTCGCGGGGGTGCGTTTCGCCGCGCCGGCGGTGGCTTGATTCTTCTCCGAAGGCTGACTCACCGGTGGCACCCTTGTCCCTTTTGTCGCATTCTCTGGACCAATGGAAGCATGTTCGCCCACAGCGGAACCCAGGCAGGCTGTAACCTTCTGAATCCCCTTGGCCTGTGCTCTCACCGGCATTTGGACACCCGGCCAGCCTAGAGCCCGACACTGACATCCGCCCTGGACCCTATGGATCGGCCCCCAATTGGCCCCCTCCCGCACAGCACGCGACGCCAGTGCGGCAGACTTGTGACTGATCACACTGTTTGGACCGTCCGGCAAAATGGGGAGCACGGTCCCCTGATGCAGGTCGACAAGGAGAGAACTCGTGGACGACGTTCTGCGGCGCGCCCCGCTCTTCGCGGCGCTCGATGACGAGCAGGCCGCGGAGCTCCGCGCCTCCATGAGTGAGGTGACGCTCGCGCGCGGGGATGCGCTTTTCCATGAAGGTGACCCCGGAGACCGCCTTTACGTGGTCACCGAGGGCAAGGTGAAGCTTCACCGCACCTCACCCGACGGCCGGGAGAACATGCTCGCGGTGCTCGGCCCCGGCGAGCTCATCGGTGAGCTCTCGCTCTTCGACCCGGGCCCGCGTACGGCAACCGCCTCCGCGCTCACCGAGGTCAAGCTGCTCGGCCTCGGCCACGGCGACCTCCAGCCGTGGCTGAACGCACGGCCCGAGGTGGCCGCGGCGCTGCTGCGTGCCGTCGCTCGGCGCCTGCGCAAGACCAACGACCAGATGTCCGATCTGGTCTTCTCCGACGTGCCCGGGCGTGTGGCCCGCGCCCTTCTGGACCTGTCGCGCCGCTTCGGCGTGCAGTCCGAAGAGGGCATCCACGTCGTGCACGACCTCACGCAGGAAGAGCTGGCCCAGCTGGTCGGTGCCTCCCGCGAGACGGTCAACAAGGCGCTTGCGGACTTCGCCGGGCGCGGGTGGCTCCGGCTCGAGGCCCGCGCGGTGATCTTGCTGGACGTGGAGCGGCTGGCCAAGCGTTCTCGCTGACGCGGTTTCGCTGACGCTGTTTCGTACGCGGATGGGGTCCCGCCTCTGATGAGGCTGGGCCCCATTCGTGCTTCCGCTACAGACTTTCCCGCCCACCCGCCCGATTACCCCGGGTGTGGGGTGGGTGGGTGCCACCGGGGGGGGCCGCCTGAGTGGCGGTGCCACTTGGGGGTGGGTGTCGCCTGAGTGGGCGGGCGCCGCCTGAGTGGGCGGGTGCCGCCTGAGTGGGCGGGTGCCGCCTGAGTGGGCGGGTGCCGCCTGAGTGGGCGGCTGTCGGCTGGCTGGGTGTCGGCCTGGGGCGGGGCGTGGGTGTTTCCGCCCTGCAGCTAGATCAAGCCGTGTTCGCGCAAGTAGTCCAGCTGCGCGCGTACCGACAGTTCCGCTGCCGGCCACAAGGAGCGGTCCACGTCCGCGTATACGTGGGCGACCACGTCCGAAGGCGCTACGTAGCCGTTCTCGACGGCTGTCTCGACCTGGGCCAGGCGGTTCGCGCGGTGGGCGAGGTAGAACTCGACGACACCCTGAGCGTCCTCCAGGACCGGGCCGTGGCCCGGCAGGACCGTGTGTACGCCGTCGTCGACCGTCAGGGACCGCAGGCGCCGCAGGGAGTCCAGGTAGTCCCCCAGGCGGCCGTCAGGGTGCGCCACGACCGTCGTACCGCGGCCCAGGACCGTATCGCCCGTCAGGACAGCCTGATCGGCCGGGAGATGGAAGCAGAGGGAGTCTCCGGTGTGTCCCGGCGTCGGGACCACACGCAACTCAAGGCCGCCCGTCGTGATCACGTTCCCCGCTTCCAGGCCCTCGTCGCCGAGGCGCAGCGCGGGGTCGAGGGCACGCACCTTGGTGCCGGTCAGCTCGGCGAAGCGCGCGGCGCCCTCCGCGTGGTCCGGGTGGCCGTGGGTGAGGAGGGTGAGCGCGACCCGCTGCCCGGCCTTCTCGGCCGTGGCGATGACGTTCTTCAGGTGTATGTCGTCCAGGGGCCCCGGGTCGATGACGACCGCGAGCCCGGAGCCGGGTTCGGAGACGATCCAGGTGTTGGTTCCGTCGAGCGTCATCGCGGACGCGTTGGGGGCCAGCACGTTGACCGCGCGGGCGGTGGCGGGACCGCTGAGGACTCCGCCCCGGGGCTGGCCGGGAAGAGCGGCGGCTTCGGTCATGCGGAATCCCCCGTCGGGATGTGCGGGATGTGCTTGGTGAATTCTTCGTGGCCCGGCCAGGTCAGCACCAACTCGCCGTCCTCCAGGCGCGCCTGGGCAAGGACCGGGGTCAGGTCGCGCTCCGGGGCTGCGGAAAGGGCGTCCGCGGCCGACCCGTAGGGACTCAGCTGGCGCAGGGTCGCGATGGTCGGCGGCATCATCAGGAGGTCGCCCTTGTCGTACCCCGCGGTGGCCTCCCCCGGAGCGATCCACACCGTGCGGTCCGCCTCCGTGGAGGCGTTGCGGGTGCGCTGCCCCTCCGGGAGAGCGGCCACGAAGAAGAACGTGTCGTAGCGCTTCGGCTCGAACTCCGGAGTGATCCAGCGGGCCCACGCGGCAAGCAGGTCACTGCGCAGGACAAGGCCCCTGCGGTCCAGGAACTGGGCGAAGGAGAACTCGCGGGCCACCAGGGCCTCGCGGTCCGCCTCCCAGTCGTCGCCCGTGGTGTCGCCGACGACGCTCGACGGGGTCGGCCCCGCGAGCAGCACGCCCGCTTCCTCGAACGTCTCGCGGACGGCGGCGCACACGATCGCCTGGGCGCCGGGCTCGTCCACGCCCAGGCGCGCCGCCCACGTCGCGCGGGACGGGCCCGCCCAGCGCACGAGGTGGTCGTCGTCGCGCGGGTCCACGCCGCCGCCCGGATACGCGTACGCGCCTCCGGCGAAGGCCATGGAGGCGCGTCTGCGCAGCATGTGCACGGCGGGGCCCGCCACGGAGTCCCGAAGGAGCATGACCGTGGCCGCCCGGCGCGGAGCCGCGGGCTTCAGTTCGCCGCTGCTCAGCGCACGGATGCGGTTGGGCCACTCCGGGGGATACCACTGCCCATTAGCCATGGGCGGAGGCTATCTCCTGGTGGGCTGATGTTCGAGAGGCAACTATCGGGTGCCAGAAGGCAGCCGGAAGGCAGCCGGAAAGACGGACAAGGCAAGGGCTACGCCTCGGTCAGCTCCACCTGGATCTCGACCTCGACCGGTGCGTCCAGCGGCAGGACCGCGACGCCCACCGCGCTGCGGGCGTGCACGCCCTTGTCGCCGAGCACCTCGCCGAGCAGCTCGCTCGTGCCGTTGATCACAGCGGGCTGGCCCGTGAAGTCCGGGGCCGACGCCACGAAGCCGACGACCTTCACGACGCGCGCGACGCGGTCCAGGTCACCGGCGATGGACTTCACCGCGGCGAGCGCGTTCAGGCCACACGTGCGGGCCAGTTCCTTGGCCTCCTCGGGGGTCACCTCCGCGCCGACCTTGCCGGTCACCGGAAGCTTGCCCTCCACCATCGGGAGCTGGCCCGACGTGAAGACGTACACACCGGACTGAATCGCCGGCTGGTAGGCGGCGAGCGGCGGCACGACCTCGGGCAAGGTCAGACCGAGCTCGGCCAGCTTCGCCTCCACGGCCCCACTCATGCCTGCTTCTCCCGCTTCAGGTAGGCCACGAGCTGCTCGGAGTTGTTCGGCCCGGGCACGACCTGGACGAGCTCCCAGCCGTCCTCGCCCCAGGTGTCCAGAATCTGCTTCGTGGCGTGGACGAGCAGCGGCACGGTTGAGTATTCCCACTTGGTCATATGGCCGACTGTAGCCGTTGTGAGGCGCTGCTCACGGTGGCCTCCTGCTTAGTCCGCACGGCGACTGGTTAGGCTCGGAAGTGTGAGCAGGCTCCAGGTCGTCAGCGGCAAGGGCGGTACCGGCAAGACCACGGTGGCCGCCGCACTCGCGCTCGCCCTCGCGACGGAGGGCAAGCGCACCCTCCTCGTGGAGGTCGAGGGCAGACAAGGCATCGCGCAGCTCTTCGAGACCGAAGCGCTGCCGTATGAGGAGCGGAAGATCGCCGTCGCTCCCGGGGGCGGGGAGGTGTATGCCCTTGCCATCGACCCCGAGCTCGCCCTGCTCGATTACCTCCAGATGTTCTACAAACTGGGGGGCGCGGGACGCGCGCTCAAGAAACTCGGCGCCATCGACTTCGCCACCACCATCGCACCAGGTCTGCGGGACGTCCTGCTGACCGGCAAGGCCTGCGAGGCCGTACGCCGCAAGGACAAGAGCGGGCGGTACGCGTACGACTGCGTGGTGATGGACGCGCCGCCCACCGGCCGCATCACGCGCTTCCTGAACGTGAACGACGAAGTCGCGGGCCTCGCCAAGATCGGCCCCATACACAATCAGGCGCAGGCCGTGATGCGCGTACTCAAGTCACCTGAGACAGCGGTGCACTTGGTGACGCTCCTCGAAGAGATGCCCGTCCAGGAGACCGCCGACGGGATCTCCGAGCTGCGTGCCGCGAAGCTCCCCGTGGGGCGCGTCATCGTGAACATGGTGCGGCCCGCGCTGCTCGACGAGGCCTCCCTGGAACTCGGACTCGGCCGGACCCCGCGTACCGCCATCGCCAAGTCCCTGTCCGCCGCCGGGCTCGGCGGGGCACGCCGGGGCGGTGTCGCCGAACGCCTGGTCGACCCGCTCCTGGAGCAGGCCGCCGAGTACGCCGAGCGGCACGCCCTGGAGGGCTCCCAGCGGACCGTCCTCGGCGACCTCGGCCTCCCCCTGCACGAGCTCCCGCTCCTGGCCGGCGGAATGGACCTGGCGGGGCTCTACGAACTCGCCACGGAACTGCGGAAGCAAGGGATCGCATGACCTCGGACCCCGCACGACACCGACACCCGGACACGGCAGGGCACCAGGACACGACACGCCCCCTGGACCCGGCCCGCACGCTCGACGTGGACACCCTGCTCGACGACCCGAAGACCCGCATCGTGGTGTGCTGCGGCTCCGGAGGCGTCGGCAAGACGACCACGGCGGCAGCACTGGGCCTGCGCGCCGCCGAACGGGGCCGCAAGGTCGTCGTCCTGACGATCGACCCGGCACGCCGGCTCGCCCAGTCCATGGGGATCGACTCGCTCGACAACGTCCCGCGCCGGGTCAAGTCCATCGACGGGTCCGACGGCCACGGGTCCGACGGCGGCGGCGAGCTGCACGCCATGATGCTCGACATGAAGCGCACCTTCGACGAGATCGTCGAGGCGCACGCGGACAAGGAGCGGGCGAGCGCGATCCTCAACAACCCCTTCTACCAGTCGCTTTCGGCGGGCTTCGCGGGCACGCAGGAGTACATGGCGATGGAGAAGCTGGGGCAGCTGCGCGCCCGCGACGAGTGGGACCTGATCGTCGTCGACACGCCGCCATCGCGCTCGGCCCTCGACTTCCTCGACGCGCCCAAGCGCCTCGGCTCATTCCTGGACGGCAAGCTGATCCGGGTGCTCATGGCCCCGGCGAAGGTGGGCGGCCGGGCCGGGATGAAGTTCCTGAACGTCGGGATGTCGATGATGACGGGGGCGCTCGGCAAGCTGCTCGGCGGGCAACTGCTGCGTGACGTCCAGACGTTCGTCGCCGCGATGGACACCATGTTCGGCGGCTTTCGCACCCGCGCGGACGCCACGTACCGGCTGCTTCAGGCGCCGGGTACGGCGTTTCTCGTGGTGGCGTCGCCGGAGCGGGACGCGCTGCGTGAGGCGGCGTACTTCGTGGAGCGGCTGGCCGCCGACGACATGCCGCTCGCCGGTCTCGTACTGAACCGGGTGCACAGCAGCGGCGCCGCCCAGCTCTCGGCCGAGCGGGCGCTTGCCGCCGCGGAAAATCTTGATGAGAGCCGCATTGTGGATCAGGAGGACGGGAAGGTTGGAGTGCGTACCTCCCGCGAGGCTCCCGGCAACTCCCCCGAGGCCCCCGACAGTTCCGAGACCTCCGAGACCTACGAGACTCCTGAGCCCTCCAAGACTTCTGAGCCTTCTAAGACTGCTGAGCCCTCCGAGACCCCCGGTAGTTCCGAGACCGCCGCACCTTCCGGGGCAGCCTCTGCGGCACGTTCCGAACCCCATGGCACGCAACCGCATGACATGCATCCGCACGACACGCATCCGCCCGTGGCACAGCTGACCGCGGGCCTTCTGCGACTGCACGCGGAACGCATGCGGCTGCTCGCGCGCGAACAGCGCACGCGCGACCGCTTCACCGCGCTTCACCCCGAGGTGGCCGTGACCGAAGTGTCGGCGCTGCCGGGTGACGTGCATGACCTGGCAGGCCTTCGGGCCATCGGGGACCGGCTCGCGGCCGGTACTGATGGTGACCCGGCCGGAGCTGCCTGAGCAACGGGACTGACCCACTGCCACGCGGCCGATGGGGACCTTCCCCCACCGCCTGATGGGGGTCTTCCCCCACCGCCACGCGGCCGACGGGCTCTACCCCACTGCCGCGTAGCTCTCGTACGTCTCGTCGTCCTCCAAGTCCACGGGCAGCAGGCCCGCGCCACGCTCGTACTCGGAGCGCGCCGTCTCCAGCAGACGGCGCCATGAGGTGACTGTGGGACGCCTGCGCAGCAATGCGCGGCGCTCCCGCTCAGTCATGCCACCCCACACGCCGAACTCGACGTGGTTGTCCAGCGCATCGGCCAGGCACTCCGTGCGCACCGGGCATCCGGTGCACACCGCCTTGGCCCTGTTCTGCGCTGCTCCTTGAACGAACAGTTCATCTGGATCGGTAGTGCGGCAGGCCGCCTGCGCACTCCAGTCGGTTACCCAGCCCATACCGGCGCCGTCCTCTCCCGAATCGAGGCTCCCCCACGGCGGCAGCGGCATATTCACCGCCGCCAGTTGAGGACGTTACGGAAGGTGGGCACAGCGCAACACCCCCTTCGGGCCCAATCTTGAATGGCCCGAACGGACTATGCGTAAGCGGCAGATCACCCGACGGAGTGAGCTGGCGACATGCGTGATTAACCCGGCAAATGCGGGCACTTCAGCTGGGTCACAACGGGCATCAGATGCCGCATGAGGCGATTTCGGGCACTTCCCCGGGCTCATTCCGAACTCATTCCGAGCTCGATCCGAGCCCGAGAAGAACAGGGGGAGCCCACTCGGGATTCGGGGCCGATGGGCTGAGGGAATGTTGCCAAACCGCACTGCTGTGACAGTTGAGAGCAGCTTAGGCCAAGGCATTGAGGCGTGTCCGGCGAATCAGAACGTAGGCTGCCCCCATGGGAAAGAAGCGCTCCGGCGGTGGTCTGTCACCAACTCAGCAGGCCGCGAAGTTCCTAGGTGTCAGCGTGCTCGCGGGAGCGGTGCTGGCAGGCATCGCCCTGCCCGCGGCCGGCGCGCTCGGCCTCGCGGCGAAGGGGTCGGTCGAAGGATTCGACGAGATCCCCTCCAACTTGAAGCAGCCGCCGCTGAGTCAGCGCACCACGATCCTGGACAACAAGGGCGGCTCCATCGCCACTGTCTACTCCCGTGACCGCACGGTGGTGCCCCTCAAGCAGATCTCGCCGTACATGCAGAAGGCGATCGTCGCGATCGAGGACTCGCGCTTCTACGAACACGGCGCGGTCGACGCGAAGGGCATCCTGCGAGCGCTGAACCAGAACGCGCAGAGCGGCGGCGTCTCCCAGGGCGCGTCCACGCTCACCCAGCAGTACGTGAAGAACGTCTTCGTCGAGGAGGCCGGCGACGACCCGACGAAGGTCGCCGAGGCCACTCAGCAGACGCTGGGGCGCAAGATCCGCGAGCTGAAGTACGCGATCCAGGTCGAGGACAAGCTGGGCAAGAAGCGCATCCTCAGCAACTACCTGAACATCACCTACTTCGGGCAGCAGGCGTACGGGGTCGAGGCCGCGGCCCAGCGCTACTTCTCCAAGCCCGCCAAGGACCTGCAGGTCCAGGAGGCCGCGCTGCTCGCCGGCATCGTGCAGTCCCCCAGCAGGTACGACCCCGTGAACGACACGCAGGAAGCGACCAAGCGTCGCAACACCGTGCTGCAGCGGATGGCCGAGACGCACGACATCACGCAGGCGGAGGCCGCGGCGGCCAAGGAGAAGCCGCTCGGCCTGAAGGTGAGCAGGCCCAAGAACGGCTGCATCACCTCGGTCAGCGGCGCCGGGTTCTTCTGTGACTACGTACGCGAGGTCTTCCTCTCCGACCCGGTCTTCGGCAAGACCAAGGAGGACCGGGCCAAGGTCTGGAACCAGGGCGGTCTGCGGATCAAGACGACCCTCGACCCGCAGTCGCAGCAGTCCGTGCAGGCCTCCATAAAGGATCACGTCAACCAGACCGACGACGTGGCGACGGCGGCCACCATCGTCCAGCCGGGCACCGGCAAGATCCTGGGCATGGGCCAGTCCCGGCCCTACGGCTTCAAGAAGGACGAGACCACGATCAACCTCTCCGTGGACCACGCGGTGGGCGGCGGCGCGGGCTACCAGCCGGGATCGACCTTCAAGCCGATCGTGGCCGCGGCCGCTCTGGAGGGCGGCACGCCGCCGACCAAGAGCTATGGATCTCCGTACGAGATGCCGTATCCCAGCAGCGTCGCGGCGTGCGACGGCAAGAAGTGGGTGAACTCGGGCGGCGACAAGCTCACCAATGAGAACGAGACCGAGGTCGGCCCGTACGGCATGAAGGAAGCGACCGCGAAGTCGGTCAATACCTACTACGTGGAGCTGATCGGCGACATCGGGATCTGCCCGGTGACGCAGATGGCCAAGAAGATGGGCGTCGAGCGGGCCGACGGCAGGAAGATGGACCAGGCGCCGTCGATCGCGCTCGGCACCCAGGAGATGTCGCCGCTGACGATGGCGGGCGCGTACGCGACGTTCGCCTCACGCGGTAAGTACTGCACGCCCATCGCGATCGAGTCGATCTCCGATCCGGAGGGCAAGTCGATGCCGGTGCCGAAGTCGACGTGCTCGCGCGCGATGACGACGAAGACGGCGGACACGATCAACACCCTCCTGAAGGGCGTGGTCGAGGACGGAACCGGCCAGGAGGCGGGCCTCGGCTCCCGTCCGAGCGCGGGCAAGACGGGTACGACCGACTTCCGCTACGCCGCCTGGTTCGTGGGCTACACCCCGAACATGTCGGGCGCGGTCTGGGTCGGCGACCCGCAGCACAAGCGGCAGATGGTCGACATCACCATCGGCGGAGTCCCGTACGACAAGGTCTTCGGTGGTGAGGTCCCGGGTCCGATCTGGCGGGACGCGATGAGTGGAGCCCTCGCGGGCAAGCCCGGGCCGGGCTTCCACAACGTCCACATCCCGGACGGCGACAAGGGCAAGGACAAAGACAAGGACCACGGGGACAACAAGCCGGGCGGCGGCGGTAACGGCGGGGG
>NZ_JBHTSF010000023.1:0-80601 GCF_042795295.1 Streptomyces sp. NPDC056486 | reverse complement strand
CGTGCGGAGACACGGACAACTGCCGTGTGTCCAGAGTCGGTTCATGGGCGATCGAGTGATACATGAGGATCGGCACGGGGGCATTCATGGCGGTCCTCCTCGACCGATGATCGGTGCCGTGGTCATGCGGCAGCCCCCTCCTCACCGTCCGCATCCTTCTCGATCTGCACGACCGAGAAAGTGGCGTCTCCCCTGCGCGCGCGGACACTGCCGATGACGTACCCCCCGGCCGCCGTGACCACGCCCGCCACAATGGCTCCCGCGCGGCCCGCGCCGCCCGGACGGGCGAGCAGCGCGTCACGCAGCCCCCGCCCGACACCTGCGGGCAGGACGCGCGTGGCATAGCGCCGCTCGGACTCAAGTCCCTTGTCCGTGCCGACACTTCGGGCGACGAGCGCCTTGGACAGGCCTTCCGCGTACGTCCGCGTACGGAAGTAGTGGAAGCGCTCCCGCGTCGCGGGGACACGGTGGTGGATCACCGCGCGGTCGTCGATGAGCAGGATCGCGTCCGGCCTTGCCCGGGTGAGACGGATACACAGCTCCGTCTCCTCGCAGCCGAGCGGACGCTTGTCGCCGTCGCGCCCGATGCCGGTCGCGAAGCCGCCCGCCGCCTCGAAGGCGGTGCGACGGAAGGAGGCGTTCCCGCCCAGGACGTTGCGCACCCGCACGCGGCCCTCGGGCAGCCCCTTGTACGTACAGCCGACGACCCAGTCGAATTCCTCGGGGAACCAGGCGGGCCTGCGCCGGGACTCCCAGATCGGCATGGTGCGCCCGCCCACCGCGAAGACCTTCGGGTCGGCGTACCCCTCGGCGAAGTGGCGGAGCCAGTCCCGCTCGGCGACGGCGTCGTCGTCGAGGAACGCGATGATCTCGCCGCTAGAGGCGGCGACGCCGGTGTTGCGGCCCGCGGAGAGGCCGCGGGGGCCCGCGTTGGCGAGCACCCGCACCCCTTCGATCTCCTTGTACTCCTTGGCGAGACGGTCCAGGAGCGAGACGTTGTGGTCCACCACGAGAAGCGTCTCGAGCGCCGCCAGGGACTGCGCCCGCACCGAGGCGACCGCCGCGAGGATGTCCTCCCAGCGGTCCTCGGTGTAGACGCAGATGACGACGGAGATGCCCGCGTCCGCGCTTCCCCCGTGGCGTCCGGGAACGCTCAAGACACCTCTCCCTGACGCGTACGGAAGGGAACACCACGTGTGCGGCGGCGCTGCTGCCCACGGCGGTTGGAGCGCTCCGTGAGGATCACCTTCAGGACCCGCAGACCGTCGCGCACGGCGCTGAGGTTGCTGACGCCGTGGATGCGCAGGTACTCGTGGCTGGGTATCTCCTGGACCTTGAGCCCTGCCTTGACCACCCGGATGTTCATCAGGGTCTCCACCTCGAAGCCCGTGCAGTCGAGGTCGATCTTGTCCAGGCAGTGCTTCCAGAAGGCGTTGTAGCCGTAGCACAGGTCGGTGTAGCGGGCGCCGAACTTGGCGTTCACCACCGAGCACAGGACGTGGTTGCCGAGCTTGCGGATCGGTGTCATGTCGTCCGTGGCGCCGCCGTTGGCGAACCGCGAGCCCTTGGCGAAGTCCGCGCCCGAGACGAGGGCGGAGACATAGCTGACGATCTCGTGCCCATCGGCCGAGCCGTCCGCGTCGACCATGACGATGATGTCGCCGGTGCACGCCTCGAATCCGGTGATCAGGGCGTCGCCCTTGCCCTTGCCGAGCTGTCGGACGACCTTGACGTCCGGCCACAGTTCCCGTGCCACGGACACCGTGTCATCGGTGGAATTCCCGTCCACGAGGACGACCTCGTGGATCCAGTCGGGCAGCGTCTTGAAGACGTAGGGAAGATTCTCCGCTTCGTTCATCGCGGGAATCACGACGCTCACCGGCGGAGCGATCGCCAGGTGCGTCGATATTGGCCGGTAGTTGCCGGACAGCTTCGGCTTGTCTAACGGGCCTTCGCCCGGCTCGACCGCCGGGCGCACAAAAGAACTCATGAGTCTGATCCCTCTCGTCCGGTGGACCGCCCACCCCCGGGCAGTCCGGCTATGTATCCGGTTCGAAAGGGGGGTTCTCACTTGCACATGACGAAATGGATCTCCGTGCATGCCGAGCGAGCTGGCATTGCGCGGGACGTGATTCGGCACAGATTCAGTCGCCGATCACGGCACCCCCCTACCGCGCCCCGCGCCGGAACCACCGCGATCTTGAGCCCTCCCCTAGATCGCATTGCGTGATGGACCGATGCGGGTGGATGTACGACGGTATTGATAATTGAGACCGTATGGCAAGACCTGGAACGAGGCCTCACGTTTTTGATGATTTGGCCGGTCTTGGTGGGCACATATGGAGCGCCCTGTTCCTTCCGCCTCTCCTTTATCCCTTCTTTCTTGATCGCATTTTGCCCACGCGTTTCAGTAGCTTGTCGGCCGGTTCAAAGAGTTCTGGCCGGGACGTGACGCTGTTGCGAAGGGCCCTGACCGGAGCGCGCCGCGCCAGGTGACCGATCGCTGCCGGATGGCGCAGCGCCACCGACCCCTCGGACACGGTGAGTTCGCGTGTCTTCAGGGAATCCTTGTACTGCTTCTGGCCCCGCCCGAGATCGAGATACGCGATGCCGTCGGCGGCGGCCGCCTCGGCCATGCGCAGATGCAGGATCAGGCCGGGAGAGTACTTGGCGAACGCCGGGTCGTAGGCCGGGAACCATTGGGCGAAGATCCGCTCGGAGCAGAGCCCGAAGTGCGCGGCCACCGGCGTCTCGTCGGCGTAGAGGACGGAGAGCAGGCCGGTGAACTGATCGGATCTGGTGTGGAAGAGCTGGCGCACGAGCTGGTTGATCCAGGAGGACGCGAAGCGGTCGCTGCGGCCGGTCCTGCGGTACTGGGCCGACTTCCACCCCATCAGGGTGTGCAGGACCTCCGGGTCACGCTCGTCGTGCACGTAGCGAACGGCGCCGTGGTGGCGCTCGAGCCTGCGCTCCTTGGAATGGGTCGTGCGGGCGAACTTCGGCGACTTCGCCTTGAGCTGGCCGAGATAGGCCTCGTATCCCTGGTCGATGTCCATGACGGGGGAGGCGAAGGAGCCGGAGGCGCCCGCCTCGAACGGCTGCTGGCCGGCGACCAGGTGGTCGAACTCGTACATCGCGAGCCCGCAGGCCCGCAACAACTCCCGTGCGTCCCAGCTGAATCCGGGCCGATGCACCAGACCCTGGCAGTCGGAGACGCCTAGGCCGATGGCCCGGCCGACGCCGGTGATGGATCTCTGGAACGGGAAGAACGCCGCGGGCTCACCGTCCTCGCGCACGACCGCGATCCGCACGCCTCGCCGCCAGTGGCCCACCGCGATGGTGAACTCCGGGGAGAGGAACGGATTGGCCAGCTCCGGCGAGCCGTTGAGGTGCGCCTTGGACTGCATCGCTGTCCAGGCCACCCGGTCCGCAGCGGTGAGTTCTCCAGGGCGGTGCACGGTGATGTCCACGTCAGGAGGTCCGCCTCGTCGGGGTACGGCGTCGCAGTCGCCGTACCAGTACCAGCAGATAGATGAGTAAGCCGATCACGGTGATGGCGACGACCCCGCCGCGTACCGACCACATGTGCAGGGCCAGCATCCCCTGGGCCACCAACAGGTTGACCGCGACGGCGCCCGAGACGGAAGCCAGGATCCGGCCCCATGGCTCAAGTCCTGCGAGTGCGGCGCCGATCGCACCGCCGGGAGCGGCCAGGAGGAAGAACAGCGTGAAGGGCCCGCGCAGCGGCGATCCGATGTCCGTGAGCGCGAGCATCGCGCCCACCGCGCCGACTGCCACAGCCATGCCCGCGAGTATCGGCAGCGCGTCTTCGTGACGGCTCGACGGGTCGCCGGAGCCCCGCCCGGTGTCTGATGAAGGTGCCTTGATCCTGATGGTCTGCATTGGCGACTTTGCCCCCCGACGCGCCGGATGCCGGGCTTCAATGTCGCGCAGTCGACGGCGGCGCGTCAAGATGCGGAGGCTGTGTGGAGATGTTCGCCCTGGGGCCCTTGAACCGCAGGGGAACTCGCCGTGCGGGCAAGGGAATTGGAGGCGAACTTGTTGACATGAACACTACCGGGGACGGGAGGGGAGTGGTACCACAGTCGTGGCAGAAATCCTGCTAAGGGAGGTTCCATGAGATTGTCCCGAATCACGGCATACGTATCCTCACTCCTCCTCGCCACCGCCTTCGCCCTCACCGGGGCCACCGCGGCGCAAGCAGACCAACAGAGCGACCAACAGGCTGCGGCCACCGGCTATGTGGCGCTCGGCGACTCCTACTCCTCCGGCGTCGGATCCGGCGCCTACGACAGCGGAAGCGGCAACTGCAAGCGCACCCCGCGCGCCTACCCCGCGCTCTGGGCAGCCGCGAACTCACCCTCCAGCTTCAACTTCACGGCTTGCTCGGGTGCCCGGACGGGTGACGTCGTGGCCAACCAACTCGGCCCGCTCGGCTCAGGAACGGGGCTTGTCAGCCTCTCCGTCGGCGGCAACGACGCCGGCTTCGCCGACGTCATGACGACCTGCGTCCTTCAGTCCGAGAGCAACTGTCTCGCGCGGATCGCGACGGCACGCAGCTACGTCGAGACGACGCTGCCCGGCAACCTCGACAAGGTCTACTCGGCGATCAGCGCCAAGGCACCGGCCGCCCAGGTCGTCGTGCTCGGATACCCCCGCTTCTACAAGCTCGGCGGCGGCTGCATCGCCGGTCTCTCCGAGAAGGAACGCAGCGCCATCAACAGTGCGTCCGACTTCCTCAACTCCACCACGGCCAAGCGCGCCGCCGACCACGGCTTCACCTTCGGCGATGTGGCCTCCAAGTTCACCGGGCACGAGATCTGCTCGGGCGACGCGTGGCTGCACAGCGTGAACTGGACCAACATCGGCGAGTCCTACCACCCCAAGGCCGCGGGCCAGTCCGGCGGTTACCTCCCTGTGCTCAGCGCGGCGGCGTCCTGACCCGCTCGGTCTGACCCGCTCGGTCTGACCCACTCAGTTCGGCGCATAGGAGGAGGTCCCGCCCGTCGGGGTCTCCTCCTCGCACGTCACCGAGTACGCGACGGAGTTGGAGGTGACCTTCACCGGACTGCGCACCTCCACGCTGATCTCGTTCTGATACGTCGAGCCCGGCTCCCCTTCGACCGTCTCCGTGTGGTGCACCTGCTTGGTCTTCCCGCCCCCGGAGGCGAAGCTGAGCGTCTTCCAGCCGGAGTCGCCCGGCGTTCCGGACTTGGTCACCCAGCGGTAGTCGACGGTGACCGGAACTCGTCCCACGGTGAACGTCGCGGTGAACGAAGGGGCCTGCCCGGCGGGCGGCGGGCAGGCGCCGCTGTACTCCGTGTAGGCGCCGACGACCGAGACCTTGACGCTCTGCGTCGGGTGAGGGGTCGACCCTCCGCCGTTGCCGCCTCCGCCGCCGGTCGTGGAACCGCCGCCGGTGGAGCCGCCGTCGCTGCCACCGCCGGTGCTCGACCCTCCGCCGTCGCTTCCGCCCGACGTACTGTTGCCGCCGCTCTTGCCCCCGTCGGAGCCACCGCTGTTCCCGCCGCTGCCGTTTCCGCCGCCTCCGCCCTCGGAGGAGCCGCTGCTGCTCGTGCCCCCGCCTCCGCCGTCGCGGTTGAGCAGGGCGTACGCGAGCCCGCCCAGGGCGAGCGCGAGGGCGACCAGACCCGCGGTGAGGACGAGAACGGAGCGGCGTGAACGGGTCGGAGCGACGGTGGTGGTCGTGGCGACCACAGGTTCCTGCTGGCCCGGTGGTGGCGGAAGCGGCGAGGGTGACTGGTGTTGCTGTTGCTGTTGCTGTTGTGACGTGGCGGTCGGCATGTACGGCAGGGGCGCCTGGACACGGGGCGTGCCGCCCGCCGCCACGAGCCGCAGCTGGTTCTCGGCCTCCGCGGCGGAGATCCGGGCGGCGGGGTCCTTCCGCAGCAGCCCTTCGATGACCGGGGCCAGCGGCCCCGCGTTGTGGGGCGGCGGCAACTCCTCGTCGACGACCGCACGCAACGTACTGAGAGGGGTGTCCTGCCGGAACGGCGAACTGCCCTCGACGGCCGCGTAGAGCAGCACGCCGAGGGACCACAGATCGGACTCTGGCCCCGGCCTTCGCCCCAACGCCCGCTCCGGGGCGAGGAATTCGGGCGATCCCACCACCTCACCCGTCATGGTCAGCGCCGAACTGCCCTCGACCATGGCGATCCCGAAGTCGGTGAGGACCACCCGCCCGTCGTTCGCGATCAGTACGTTGCCGGGCTTGACGTCGCGATGCAGGACACCGGCCTCGTGGGCGGCGCGCAGGGCGGCGAGGACCTCGGCGCCGATGCGGGCGGCGCGCTGCGGCGCCATCGGCCCTTCGGAGTCGAGGACGTCGGACAGCGAGAGCCCTCGCACGATCTCCATGACGATCCACGGGCGGCCGTCCTCGCTCGCCACGTCATAGACCGTCACCACATTGCGGTGCGGGATACGGGCGGCGGCCCAGGCCTCGCGCTCCAGACGGGCGTACAGCCGCTCGACCTCGCCGGCCGGGATCCCCACGGGGGCGCGCACTTCTTTGACAGCGACCTCGCGGCCCAGGACCTCGTCGCGGGCCCGCCAGACCGTGCCCATGCCGCCTTCGCCCAAGGGGGCGAGGAGGCGGTAGCGCCCCGCGATCACACGCTCGTTCCCGCTCACGGGCGTCCCCCATCGGCAGCCGTGCGATTCTCCACAAAATTACCTCAACCGAGTGCTGTTGCCGCCCCTTTGAACACCAATCCACACCCAAGGGCGACCACGACACAGGCGGAGCTGAGCGGCAGGAACCGGTGTGTGGCCCGGTGCAGCCACCGGGGCCCGCGGACCCGCCGCGCGGCGAGGGACCCGACCCGCACCACGAGGAACCCGGCGGCCGTCAGCGTGACGGCGAGTCCCACCCCGTACGCGAGGACGAGCAGAAGCCCGAACCAGGCCTCGCCCAGGGCGGCGGCTCCTACGAGCACGACGACGGCGGAGGGGCTTGGCACGAGGCCGCCCGCAAAGCCGAGGAAGAGGGCGCCGCGGAGCGTGGGCGGTGCCGCTTCATGCGGGTGATGGTGATGTGCGTGTGCGTGTGCGTGTTCGTGTGCGTGGTCGGGGTGGTGATGGTGGTGGGCGTGCTTGCGCCGCCGCCAGGCCCTTCGCAGGAGCAGAGCTCCCGCTCCGGTGACAAGAACGCCGCTGACCACTCCAAGCCAGGCGATGACGGACGGTGCGGCGGCCGAGCCTCCCGCCACGAGCAGTCCGAGGGCGGTCACCCCGAGGGTGTGCGTGACGGTCACCGAGGCGGCGAGGGGGAGGACGTCCCGCAGGGAGGCACGCCCCCTCGCGGCGGCGCTCGCGGCCATCAACGTCTTGCCGTGCCCCGGCGCGAGGGCGTGCAGCGCCCCCAACAGCAGTGCGGTGGCCAGGGCGAGTCCGGCGAATCCGATGGTCAGGTCGTGGCGGGCGACGAGGCCGGTGAGGGCCTGCGTCCACCGGTCCGCGCCGCGCGGAAGCACGGAGGCCGGTGCCTGTGGCCGCTCCTCGCTCAGGGCGGGGCCGCCGGGGGTGATCCGCAGGGCGGCGGAGTTCTGGTCGGCCGGCGAGTCGAGCAGCCGCGCCGGGTAGCTGGTGAGGCGCTTCGAGACGGATTCCTTCGGTACGTCCGTGCCGCTCAGGGTCATCCGGTCCCCGCGCGCGGTGACTTCCCGCCACCCGGGGCCCGGTTGTCCCGCGGCCTTGAAGCGGGCGGCGAGTTCGGAGCCCCGGGGGAGCGGGGCGCCGAACTCGCACTCCACGCGCAGGGTGGTCAGTCCGGCCTGTCCGTCCCGGGTGACCGCCCCGGCCTGCTCCACGCGGAGCTCCGCCGCTCGCCCTTCGACCTGCAGCGAACTGCCGCGGGCGGCGTCCTCGCACCTCTTCGCGGCCCAACTCTTCATCCCCACGCGCTTGATGCGGGGCATGGCCTGGGTTGCCGGGATCTCGGCGAGGTCCTCGACGTGGTCGACCCGCAGGTGCCCTGGGCTCGCCACAAGGCCGTCGTACCGATTGACGGTGAAGTTTCCCAGGGGGTGGGCGCCGGCCTCGGCGGCGGGCAGCAGCGCGAACGCCAGCCCTGCGAGCAGGGTGCCCCCGTAGGCGAGGGCGCGCCGCTTCATCGGGGCCCCGCGGTGCAAGTCGTTTCTGCCCGCCTCATGACGTCGCCCTCGTCTTCGCCCTCGTCTTCGCCTTCGGAGCGAATCCCGGGTTCAGGTCCCGCGCCGCCGACAGCCAGTGGCGGGCCGCGGCCGCATGGCCCGTCGCCCTCTCGATCTCGCCCCGGTGATACATGAACGACGCCTCACGGAACCCCGTGGCCGTGGCCCGGCGCGCGTACGGCAGGGCCTCATCGGAGCGGCCGTCGACGTGCAGCGCCCAGGCCAGCGCATCCGCCGTATGGACCGTGTGCCGCCGCCCCCACTCCGCCTTCGCGGCCCGCAGCGCCGCCTTCCGCTCCGCGCGGTCCCCGTGGTCCGTCAACGCGATCGCCGTGTCCAGATCCGCGTTCACGCCGTTCGCCCGGGCCAGGGACAACCACGCGGACACCAACGCGTACTGCTCCCGGGCCTTCGCCGCGTCACCTCGCTCGCCCCGCGCCTCGTACAGCTCACCCAGCGCGACCAGCGGCCCGGGCAGCGGCGCCCGCGCGACCACTTCCCGGAGCCCCCGTATCGCCCGCCCCGTATCGCCCTGCCCGGCCCATGCCCGGGCCCGGCACTCAAGCGCCGGGAGATACGAGGCGTCGGCCCGCAGCGCCTTTCCGCACTGCTTCAGGGCCTCCCCGTACTGACCCTGACGCCATGCGAGCTGCCCCAGCGCCGCGGCGACGTACGCGACGTCCCCGCCCCCCGAGCCCGAGCCGAAGCCGAAAGACCGCGACAGCGCTCGCCGCGCCCCCGCCACATCACCCCGGAGCTCCCGCACATACGCGTACCGCGTGAACACCGGCACCCCGGGCCGCCGGGCGTCGGCCTCGTCCGCGGCCCGCGCCGCCGCCCCGTACCGGCCGAGCTCGACCAGGGCGTCGATCCGCGAGGCCAGCGCGCCCTCGTTGTAGGGGTTCACATCGAGCGCGGCCCGCGCATGGCGCAACGCCCCCGCGAAGTCGTGCCGGGCGGCAGCCAACGCCGCCCGCCCCGCGAGCCCCGCGTCATTGCGTGGCCTGAGCTCCAGGGACCGGTCGAGTGCGCGTTCCGCCTCGCGGTAGCGCGACGGGTCGCCCTGAGTGCGGGCCTGCTCGACATAGGCGGTCCCCAGCGTCGCCCATGCCCCGAAGTCCCTTGGCTGGTCCCGCAGATGAGACTGCAGCACCGCGACGCCACGATCGAGGTCGCCGCCCCGCAGCGCACCCGGCGCCACGGCGACGGACGACGACGGCGACCGGTCGGGGCCGTCCTCACCGCCGGCCACGACGGCGCCCCCGGTGATCGCGAGCGCAAGAGCGACGGCCGCCACCGCGGACCGACCGGCAGGACGAGGCAATGCCATCACTGGCCCTTTCACTAGAAGTCGATGAGAAGAGATGTCGATGAGAAGAGGTGGGGAGAGGACGCGACCCGCAGGGGGATTGGTGCGGGCCGCGCCCGTCATAGGGAGGGTCAGCCCACGACCCCGGAGGAACCGCGCCTGCGCCACCACGCGAGCCCGAGTCCGACAAGGAGCACCCCGGCCACCCCGGCGGCCCCGGATGCGATCAGCACGGCATCGGTGTCGTCACCGCCACCGGAACCCGAACGCCCGGGCACAGCGCCGCCGCCAAGCGCGTCACGCGCCGAGCTGTTGTCGGCGCCGCCGCCCTTGGCCAGCGGCCCGCGGGACCCCGGCGTGGGCAGCGCCACGTACGGGAAGGCCCCGCCGAACTTCTGGTCGTTGACGTTCACCGCGTCACCCAAGTCGTTCTTGTTGCCGGTGAGTTCGCCCTCGACGGCCTGCAGTTCGATGTCGACGACGTCGTCGGAGAGCCGCCGCCCGTTCGGGAACCCGGCATTGTCACCGTCGAGAACCCCGAGCCGCTTGGGCGAATCCGCCGGCTTGATCGACGTGTTGAGCCGCAGCGCCTCGGCGGGCCTGACGCCGGGCGGCTTGTTGAGGCCCTTCACGCCCGTCAGGAACACCGCCACGAGGTCGTCGCGCGGCTCGGCCGGCGCCTTCAGCTTGTAGATCTTCTCCAGGAGCTTCGGCAGCTCCGGCTTGGTCACGTACTTCAGGAAGTCCGCGTCGTTCCAGGGCGAGGACGCGTTGAACTTGTCCTTGTCCTTCTGCGGCACGACTACCTCGTTGACCAGCGGATTGCCCATCCGCGAGACCTGGGTCCACTTGCCGCCCGCGTTCTTGCGCTGCGTCGTGGACCAGATCCCGACGGTGGGCTGCTTCGCCGACTGCCGTATCTGGGAGGTGGGCACCTGAAGGGCGAGGGAGTTCACGTTGTAGCCCTTGAGGGTGTCGTTCCCGACCTCCGACAGGTCGCCGCCGTACAGCAGGTCGAACACCCGCAGATCCAGGAAGAACGGATCGTCGGCCTGCCCCGCGAACGTCGAGCCCCCGCCCTTGACCGGGGTCACCGCCTGATCGCGCAGCTTCTTGTAGTCCGGCATGGACGCCTTGCCGACGTGCGAGGGTGCCGTGGGCACGTCATCGGCGACCTTCGTGGTCGAGACGACCTTCTGGTCCTTGAGCTTGATCAGTTCGAGGTCGTACGTCTGCGTCACGTTCAGGTCGGGATCGTCGAGGCTCGTCACGGGCCCGGTGTTGTAGAGGAACGTGTCGCCGTTCTTGGTCTTGGTGTCGAACGTCCACCGGTAGAGCAGGTCGCCCTGCGCGTCCCCGTCGCTGTCGATGTGGACGTCGTACTGGGCGTCGTCCGCCCACGGATAGAAGTTGGGTCCGCCCGCGGGCTCTTCGAAGGGCAGCCAGTTCGCCACGATCGTCGTCGAGTCGGGCTTGTCGGGGCTCACGAACGCGTACACGTCCGTGTTGTCGTACTGAGGCT
Source organism: Streptomyces sp. NPDC056486 (assembly GCF_042795295.1). Taxonomy (NCBI): domain Bacteria; kingdom Bacillati; phylum Actinomycetota; class Actinomycetes; order Kitasatosporales; family Streptomycetaceae; genus Streptomyces; species Streptomyces sp. NPDC056486. The sequence continues at coordinate 69,575 of NZ_JBHTSF010000023.1, read as the reverse complement.
GCCCCGAGATCAGCGGGGCTTCCCGGTGGCTTGCGGCGTTGGCCGCCCCCGGTTCCAGCGCCGTCACGCCGGCGGCTGCGAGCCCCCCGGCGGCCAGCGCGCCACAGACGAGCGTCGCGAGGCCGCGCTTGCTGCGATGCCCCGATCGGCTCTTGGCGATAGCTGTCATCGCGTCCGTCCTTACTGTTCCTCGCGCGACCCCGCGCGGTGCGCGCAAGCCGCCTGACGAACGCCATTCGGGGCTCGGGGCCCGGCGGATTGGCCCCATTCCCAATCCGTCGGCTTTCCCCGCCACGAATCACGGGTGACCGGACAGTGAGTCACCCGGCCCAGGAGGACATGAGCCGCCCGGGCCGGGGAGAGGGGACGGGGGACACGTATGGAGCCCGACGAACTGCTGCTTCTGATCGCGCAGGGGGACCAGTCGGCATTCGAGAAGCTGTACGGCCTGGTCTCCGGGCCGGTCTACGGCCTGGTCCGACGCGTCCTTCGGGACCCGGCGCAATCCGAGGAAGTGGTCCAGGAGGTACTGCTCGAACTCTGGCGGACGGCGGGCCGCTTCGATCCGGCCCGCGGCAGCGCCTTCGCCTGGATCTTCACGCTCGCCCACCGCAGGGCGGTGGACCGGGTGCGCAGCGTCCGCGCGGCGAGCGAACGCGAACGGCGCGTGGCCGAGCGCGGCGACGGCCCTGCCTTCGACCAGGTCGTCGAGGCGGTCGAGAGCAGCCTGGAGCGCGAATGGGTACGCCGCTGCCTCAGGCGCCTCACCGACCTCCAGCGCCAGGCCGTCACCCTCGCCTACTACGACGGCTATACGTACCGCGAGGTGTCCCGGCGCCTGTCCGTCCCGCTCGGCACCGTCAAGACGCGGATGCGGGACGGGCTCCTTCGGATGCGCGACTGCCTGGGCGCCGCCACGGGGGACGCGACATGAAGCGCTATATGGGACGGTACTTCGGCGGGCCCGCCGTGGGGCGATCGCGACCGCGGCCCCGCAAGGCCGTCCACTCCCTGGCCGTCCCTTACGCCCTGGACGCCCTCGCGCCCCGCGAACTGCGCCGCTTCGAGCGGCATCTGCCCCGCTGCGCGCCCTGCCGGGCGGAGACCAGGGAGCTGGCCGAGGGCGCCGTACGCCTGGCGGGTGCGGCGGCAGCGACTCCGCCGCCCGCACTGCGCGAGCGGGTGCTGGCCGCCGTACGGACGGCGGGGCAGGAGCCGCCCCCGCAGGCGCCCGTCACCACGAGCGCGCCCCCGCGCTCCCGTGTGCTTCTTCTGCCCGCCGCCGTCCTCACCGCCCTCGCCCTTGCCGCGTCCGTGATCCTCGCCCTCCAGCTGATCCGTTCCGATGCCCGACTCGACCGCGAGCGAACCGAGGCACGTGAGATCGCCCACGTCCTGGCCGCTCCCGACGCCCGTGCGACCGGGGAGAGGGACGCGTGGGGGCGCGGCATCAACGTCGTCGCGTCGGAGTCCAGGCGGCGCGCCGTGGTGAGCGTCACGGGGCTCGGGGCGCCGCCTCGGGGGCGCGTACATCAACTGTGGCTGATGCGGCCCGCCTCGGAGCCCCGTTCCCTGGGCCTGCTCGACGGCGAAACGCCGTTGATCGCCATGGGCCTGAGCGCGCCCGGCAGGTCACTGGCAGTGACGACCGAGCCCGATGGGGGCTCGAAGAGGCCCACTTCTGCCCCTCTTGTCCAACTCGCCCTGGAATCAGCTGGATTCGGAGAGTAATCGTCAACCTCCTTACGGGGTAGGTGAATCCTGTGACCGGGATACACGAGTGTCCGGACGGGGCGATAGAGTTAACCTGCCCTGGGCCGGGTGCCCTCGTACGGGTGGGGAGTGACATGGAACAGATAACGGTGCGCAGCAGGGCGCGTGTCCCTGCGATCACCTGCGGGAGCAGCGCGACCAGCTCGCGTCTCGACCGCCATCTCGCAGTGCTGGGCGGCCCCGCCGTCCCGCAGCGTGAGGCGGCGGAGGCGACGTTGCTGATGCGTGAGCTGACCTCACGGGGCGCGCATGACCACAGTGGCCGAGGTGCACGTGTGCGAAGGGTCTCTCTCTTCGCTCCCTTGCGCAGGCTGCGGCGGTCGCTCTTTGGGGATCGCTGACCACGGGTGGTCGGGGGTTGGGCCGTAGCCAGCGGCGGATTGCTCCCACCCACCCGCCCCTTCCCTCACCGCACACGTCACTGAATACGCCCCTGCCGTAACACCCGTGTCATGCGCACCTGTTGACGCCGCAACTTTCCGGCCCCAATGTGGCTGATTGATTGGCCGATACACCCAGCCTCACCCCCCGGAGGTGCGCGTGTGTGACCTGCACGATCAGCATGAGCATGAAGTACTCCCCGCGAGCGGCCCGGCCTTGAGCCGCCGCCACATCATGCAGCTACTCGGCGCGGCCGGTGTCACCGCCGGCGTCATGACCGCCGACGCGGACCCGGCGATGGCCGCCGGCGCCGACGACAGCCCCGCCGCCTACGAAGCTCCCGAAGGCCTCGCGGCCGACACCCCCGCCAAGCGTGCGGCCCTTGCCTGGATCACCTCCCACGACGACCGGATCACCGGTCTGAACGCCGAGATCTGGGACAACGCCGAACTGTCCCTGCGCGAGTGGAAGTCCTCCATCGCCGAGGCCGACTTCCTCGAACAGGCCGGATTCGACGTGAAGTTCGGCACCGCGGGCTTCCCGACGGCCTTCACCGCGACGTTCACCCACGGCAAGGGCGGCCCCGTCCTCGGCTTCAGCGGCGAGTACGACGCGCTGCCCGGGCTCTCGCAGAACAAGGGCGTGGGCCACCACGATCCGCGCGAGTACATCCACGACCCCTTCGCGCCCGGCTACGGCCCCGGCCACGGCTGCGGCCACAGCGCGCTCGGCACGGCGGCGGCAGCCGCGGCGGCGGCCGTCGCGCAGGCCGCGAAGAAGCACAGGCTCCCCGTCACCGTGAAGTTCTTCGGCTCCACGGCCGAGGAGATGCTGATCGGCAAGACGTACGCCGTCAGCAAGGGCGTGTACGACGGTCTCGACGCGTTCCTCGACTGGCACCCCTCGACGGCCAACGCGACCGGCTGGGGCAGCACCACCGCGATGACCGCCGTCACCTTCACCTTCCTCGGTGTGGCAGGCCACGGCGGCACCCCGCTGGGCAACAAGTCCGCCCTTGACGCCGCCGTGATGATGGCGACGATGTCGGAGTTCCTTCGCGAGGAGAATCTCGCGCCGAGCGGCCGGCTGCACTGGGTGATCAACAACGGCGGTGACATCCCGAACGTGACCGCGGAGATCTCCGAGATCTCGTACTACGTACGCGAAGGAAGCCCCGCCCGCGTCAAGGTCCTCCTGGACAAGGTGATCGCGGTCTCCGAGGCGGCGGCGAAGGCGTCACAGACGACCGTCCGCCACCGCGTCACCTCGGCCTGCTGGAACCAGCTCCCGGCGAAGGCGTTCGCCGAGCTCCTGCACGCGAACATGCGGAAGATAGGCCCGCCCGACTTCACGTCCGAGGCGCACGAGTTGGCCAAGGAGCTTCAGGAGTCCCTCGGTCTGCCCCAGAAGGGCATGCACGACAAGGTCGGTGAGCTTTCGCCGCCCAACCCGGTGTTCATGGGCGGCGGTTCGACGGACGTCGCCGACATCAGCTGGAACGTCCCCACCGTCTCGATGGGCGCCGCGCTCGCCCCCATCGGCACCAAGATGCACACCTGGTCCACCGCCGCCTGCGCGGCAGCGGCGCCCGGTCAGGCCGCGGTGATCGCCGCGGCGAAGTACCTGGCGGCGACGGCCATCGACCTGATCACACAGCCCGAGCGCCTGAAGGCGGTCAAGGACGAGTTCAAGGAGCGTACGAAGGGCGTGAGTTGGAAGACCGCGCTGCCGGACGGCTATGAGCCGCCGATGTACGAACCCCCGGCGTGGTTCCTGAAGAAGACGGGCCAGAAGTGGCCGCCCTCGAACATCACGTGGCCGCCGAAGCGCATCGTGTCCCAGGAGAAGTTCGCCTCCCTCGGACCGGAACTCGAACCCCAGAAGTAGCAGTTGTCCGCTCACCGTCCCCCGCGCGTGTACCGGCGGACGGCGAGCGGCACGCACACGCCGAGCAGCACGAGGGACCAGCCGATCGCCCCGGCCACGGGATGGGCCACCGGCCAGGCGGCGTCCGCGGGGACGGGCGCGTTGCCGAACAGATCACGCACCGCGGTGGCCACCGCGCTGATCGGATTCCACTCGGCGACGGTGCGCAGCCACCCGGGGAGCCCGTCGGTGGGGATGTACGCGTTCGAGAGCAGCGGCAGCATGAAGGTCGCACCGCCCAGCTGCCCCGCCGCCTCCTCGCTCTGCGAAGCGAGTCCGAGCAGGATGCCTATCCAGGTACTCGCGAACCGGAAGAGGAGCAACAGGGCGAAGGCGCCCAGGGCTTGGAGCGGTCCGCCCTCGATCCGCCAGCCCATGGCGAGCCCGACGAGCATCAACGGCACGAGCCCCACGGCGGTGGTCAGCAGATCGGCGACGGCCTGGCCGACCGGGACCGCCGAGCGGCTCATGGGCATCGTGCGGAACCGGTCCATGACGCCCCGGTGGGAGTCCTGGGCGGCGGTGAACATGCCGGTCATGATGCCGTTCGCGGCGGTCGCGACGATCATGCCCGGGACGAGGTAGGCGCGGTAGTCGGCGCCGGGCATGGCGAGGGCGCTGCCGAAGACGTAGCCGAAGAAGAGCAGGAAGACGATGGGCATCGTCTGCGTCATGACGAGGATGGCGGGCGCGTGCCGGATGCGCCGCAGATGCCGGCCGAGGACGGCGGTGCCGTCGTAGAGGATGGCGCTCAAGGGGACGACCTCCATGCGGGGTAATCGGATGGGTGGGCGGGAAAATATCCGCCGCGAAGCGGCGGTCTAGGAAACGCGGGAGACGAGCCGCAGAAAGACCTCGTCGAGAGTCGGCGCCCGAAGAGTCGCGTCAACGACAGGAACCCCGGCGGCGTCCAGTTCACGGACGACCCGCGGCAGCGTCAGCGAGGCGTCGAGGGCGACGGCCCCCGCGGTGCGCCGTCCGGCGTCGAGGACGGGCTCCGAGCCGGTCAACTGGTCGAGGACGGCCGCGGCGGCGTGCAGGGCGGCACCCTCGGCGACGACGACCTCCGCGTAGTTCCCGATCTGCGCTTTCAGCGCGGCCGGCGTCCCGCGGTGCGCGGCAAGCCCCCCGTCGATCAGAACGACCTCGTCGGCAAGCTGGTCCGCCTCCTCCAGATACTGCGTGGTCAGCAGCACGGTCGTCCCCTCGGCTGCCAACTCCCGTACGGCGTCCCAGATGCCGTTACGGCTGTGCGGGTCGAGCCCGGTGGTCGGCTCGTCGAGGAAGAGGACGCGGGGCTGTACGAGCAGGCTGGCCGCGAGGTCGAGCCGCCGCCGCATTCCCCCGGAATAGGTGCGGGCGGCGCGATCGGCGGCGTCCGCCAGGCCGAAGCGCTCAAGAAGCTCGTCGCCCCGCCCCCGCGGAGCCCGCAGCAGCCGGGCGAAGAGCCGCAGATTCTCCCGCCCGGTCAGCTCCCCGTCGACGGAGGCGTACTGCCCGGTCACGCCGATGAGCCGCCGCACCGCGGCGGCCTCGCGCACCACGTCGTGCCCCGCGACGAGGGCCGTCCCGGCATCCGGTGTCTGGAGCGTGGTGAGCAGCCGCACCGCCGTCGTCTTGCCCGCGCCATTGGGGCCGAGCAGCCCGCAGACGGCGCCCTCGGGAACGGCGAGATCGAGTCCTCGCAGGGCATGGACAGCACCGTAGCGCTTCTCCAGACCCTCACTAAGTACAGCGTACGTAGAAGTCATGGCCGTACCGTATCTCACTACGTACGCTGTACGTAACTAAGATGGGGGCGAGGTGATGATCAATGGCGGGCCGAGCGGCCGAACCGGAAGTGATCTGGGCGCGCCCCGAGCGTGCGGGCCGTGGCCCGAAGCCCGCGTACAGCAGGGCGGACATCGCGGCGGCGGCCGTCCGTATCGCCGACGCGGACGGCATCGACGCGCTCTCCATGCGCAGAGTCGCGGCCGAGCTCGGCTGCGGGACCATGTCGCTCTACAACTACGTACCGCGCAAAGAAGACCTGCACGAGCTGATGGTCGACGCGGTGAGCGGCGAGTACGTACTGTCGGCTGGGCCGTCGGGCGGTGACTGGCGCGCTCAGATGCTGGCGCTCGGCCGCCAGACGCGCGAGATCATGCGGCGCCATCCGTGGCTGCCCCGCACCATGTCGGCGCTCTACGGCTTCAGCCCGAACGCCCTGCGCTACCTGGAGCACTGCCTCGGCGCCCTGGAGGGGCTCGACGCGCCCTACGGCACCAAGGTGGAACTCATCGGGATGGTCAACGGCTCGGTCATGACGTACGTCGCCAACGAACTCGCCATGGCGGAGCGCGCTCGGTCACTGCCGTGGTCGGAGGAGCAGGAGCAGCAGGTGCGGTCCGCGTACCTCGCCGGCCAGGTGGGCACCGGGGCCTATCCGCGGCTCGCGGAGGCACTCGCGGAGGCGCCTGCGCCGGGCGATGCGGACGAGATCTTCGACCGCATGCTGAACCGGCTCCTGGACTCGTTCGGCTGAGCGGGCTGAGCGGGCTGAGCGGGCCGAGCGGGCCGAGCGGGCCGAGTGGCCCCCGGGTCCGGATCGGACTCAGATGAGGGCGAACTGGCCGCCGGGCCCTTCCTCGTGATGGTCGAGGACGGACGCGGGCCGCCGCGCGACGTCGGGCACGGGAAGCACGCCCGCCCGGCGCAGCGCGTCCGCCGGGATGGCGGGGGCGGCGGCCTCCTTGACTGATTCGGCTGTTGCGAACATTTCGGTCAAGTCGTCCTGAAGTGGGCGTAGTTCAGCCAGCAACGCAAGGACCGTGATCAGTTCGAGCAGCTCGGACGTCCACGCCTGCGGCCACTCCACTGGTCGGATCGCCTCCAGGGAGCCCGCCTCACCGGCGGCCATGCGCCGCTCGAACCACAGCTTGAGCACCCGCACCCCGCTCACCTCGAAGTCCCACGCCTCCCGTGGCACCGGCGAGATACGCCCCTCGTCCACGCACAGCGCCTCCTCGTCGGCGTCGTACGAGAGCTCCGCGGGACGGGCGGGCAGCGGCGCCCGTACGTAGGGCCGTCGCCCACCGGGAAGCTTCGGCCGCGCTCCGTCACCGGGCGCCTGGAGCGCGAGCACGCGGCGCCCCAATTCCGTACCCCGCTCCCAGATCTCCGCGTCGGACGTCAGCGGCACCCGGCAGCCGGTCGGAGAAGCCTTCGCCACGGCCAGCGTCCAGGCGAGCAGATCCCCGGCGCCGACGTCCTGGCCGAGCGTCGCGGAGAGATGGGCGAGCAGCCCCGGTGCCACATTGGGTTCGAGCCCGCCGGGGCGGCGGAACAGCGGACGGATCCGCCCCGGCCGCCCGGCGGGGGAGCGGCCGTCCGGCAGTACGGCAGAGGCGAGAACCGCGGGGCCCGTGGCGCCGGCGACGTAACCCTGTTCGACCAGGAACAGCTGCCCCTCGCCCGCGACCCGCCACAGTTCCGGGCGGGCGACGTCGATGAGCCGGTGGTCCGGGATCAGCCACTGCTCGTCGAAGGGGCCGTGCAGGACACGCACCGGATCGGGGCAGGGGCCCGACGCGGCGGCCAGCGGGACCGTCGAACCCTGGTGGCCGGGGAGTTGGGCGACCGCCGTGTGCAGGGTGCGCGAGCGCGAGGGGCCGAGGAGTCTTTCGCGCCCGGCCGTGTCCGCCCGCACGAACGTGGCCCAACGGGATCTGAGGGATGCGGCGTCCGGTCCCATCGGCCACCCGCGGCCCGGCCGGAGCGGTGCGACGGACCACGGCATCAGGTCGGCGAGCAGCGCCGCTTCGTCGTGCGTCACGCCCGGCATCGTACGTCGAGACCCTTACGTCGCGTCGAGGGTGACCGTGAAGGAGAAACGGTCGCCGCGGTAGTGGATGCGCGCCACGTCGAGGGCGCGGCCCTCCTCGTCGTACGTGATGCCCGTGTAGTGCAGGATCGGGCTGAGCAGCGGCACTTCGAGGAGGCGGGCCGTCTCCGGGTCGGCGAGCGTGGCCTCGACGGTGTCGGTGATGCGGCTGATGCGGACGCCCACGACATCGCGCAGGACCTTCGTCATGGGCCAGCGCGCCAGATCGTCGAGGTCGACGCGCTCCGCGAGCTCGGGACGGATGAAGTTATGGGCGTGATTGGTCGGTTCGCCCGTCTTCTCGTCGCTGCGAAGGCGGTGGTACGTCGCCACCTCGGCCAGATCGGGGAAGTGCTCGGCGAGTTCGCCGGAGACCGGAGCCGTGCCGTGCGCGAGGAGCCGGGTGCTCATGCCCGACTGCTGGGCCACGATCGCGTCGACCGAGCCGAGCAGCCTCACCGGGGAGCCGCGCTGGGCGCTGGGCTCTATGAACGTGCCGCGCCGCCGGTGCCGGGTGATCAGGCCCTCGTCCTCCAGTTCCTTGAGCGCTTGGCGCATGGTCAGGACGCTCACGCCGTAGTGCCCCGCCAACTGCTCCTCGGTGGGCAGCCGGAGCGGGGCATCGGGCGTGCGGCCGAGTATCGAGGCGCGCAGGGACTGCGACACCTGATACCAGAGCGGCAGTTTGCGATTCAGGACGATCGAGTCCGGGGCGAAAGCGGTCACGGTCTCTCCGAATCAGTCCGAGTCTGTCCGCATAGGCTTCGAAATGGGATCAGTTACGGGCGGTAACGGGATCAGTTTCGAAAATGGCGCTCCAGACCCTCCCACACATCGTCGTATCCGCGCTGCAGATGGGACGCCTGAGCTGCCTGTTCGGTCGCCGTCACCGGCCAGCGCGTCTCGAACATGAAGGCAAGACCGTCGTCGATCTTCTGCGGCTTCAGCTCGGCGGCCGACGCCTTCTCGAAGGTGTCGCGGTCGGGGCCGTGCGCCGACATCATGTTGTGCAGCGAGCCGCCGCCGGGCACGAAGCCCTCCGCTTTCGCGTCGTACGCGCCCTCGATCAGGCCCATGTACTCGCTCATCACGTTCCGGTGGAAGTACGGCGGCCGGAAGGTGTCCTCGCCGACCAGCCAGCGCGGCGCGAACACCACGAAGTCGACGCCCGCCAGACCCGGGGTGTCCGACGGCGAGGTGAGCACCGTGAAGATCGACGGGTCCGGGTGGTCGTAGCTGATGGTGCCGAGGACGTTGAAGCGGCGCAGGTCGTACACGTACGGGACGTGGTTGCCGTGCCAGGCGACGACGTCGAGCGGTGAGTGGTCGTAGGTCGCCTTCCACAGATTTCCGCAGAACTTGTTCACCACCTCCACCGGCCGCTCGGCCTCCTCGTACGAGGCGGTCGGAGCCCTGAAGTCCCGTGCGTTGGCAAGGCCGTTCGCGCCGATCGGCCCCAGGTCGGGGAGTTGGAAGGCCGCTCCGTAGTTCTCGCACACATACCCGCGGGCGCTCTCGTCGAGCAGCTCCACACGGAAGCGCACCCCGCGCGGGATCAGCGCCACCTCGCCCGGTTCGGCGTGCAGCAGCCCGAACTCGGTGCGTAGCAGAAGGCCGCCCTGCTCGGGCACGACGAGGAGTTCGCCGTCCGCGTCGCTGAACACGCGGTCCGTCATGGAGGCGTTGGCGTGGTAGAGGTGCACGGCCATGCCGGTGCGCTGGGTGGCGTCGCCGTTGCCGCCCAGGGTCCACAGGCCCGCGAGGAAGTCCGTGCCCGGGGCGGGCTCGGGCAGCGGGTTCCAGCGCAGGCGGTTGGGGTCGGGCGTCTCGGTGAAGGGTGCCGTCCGCAGGGCGCCGTTGTCGATGCGGGTGAACGCCGGGTGCGCGGCCGACGGGCGGATGCGGTAGAGCCACGAGCGGCGGTTGTGCGCGCGGGGCTCGGTGAAGGCGGTGCCGCTCAGCTGCTCCGCGTAGAGCCCGAGCGGTGCGCGCTGGGGAGAGTTGCGGCCGTGCGGCAGGGCGCCGGGCACTGCTTCGGAGCTGTGTTCGTTGCCGAAGCCGGAGAGGTACGTCAGTGCCTCCGCCGTCTTGCGCGCGCCGTTCGCGTCCGCACGGCTTGCGTCGGTGGTGTGTTCCCGGCTCATCATCGCTCCCTCGTCAACGATTCCTATGGGACACCGTAGGATTCACGTTTTCCTTCCGCAAGGGGATCCATGGATGTGAACAATGCTCTACTCTCCCGGGGATGCCCCACCGTGATCAGCGCAAGCCCTCGCCGCCCCCGAAAACCCTGCGCCGCGTGCCCGTGCAGGAGCGCAGCGCCGAGCGTCTGACCCGCATCCTCGACGCCTGTGCCGACCTCCTGGACGAGGTCGGCTACGAAGAACTGAGCACCCGCGCCGTCGCCACCCGCGCGGGTGTACCGATCGGCTCGGTCTACCGCTTCTTCGGCAACAAGAGGGCCATGGCCGACGCCCTGGCCCATCGCAACCTCGACGCGTACGGAGAGCGCGTGGCGGCGCGCATGGCCGGGGTGGAGCGCGGCGACTGGCGCGGCGCCGTCGACGCGGCCTTCGACGAGTACCTCGCCATGAAGCGCACCGTCCCCGGCTTCGGCCTGGTCGACTTCGGCATCCCCTCGGCCCCGGGCGCGATGCCGGACGCCAACTCGGACGTCGCCGAGCGGGTGGCGGGACTGCTGGCCGCCCATCTCGACCGGCCGCTGGACAAGAAGCTGAGTCGTACCGTGCTGGTCGGCGTCGAAGCGGTGGACGCGGTCCTGCAACTCGCCTTCCGCGTGCATCCGTCGGGCGATCCTGCCCTGATCGACGAGACACGGACCCTGCTGCACTCCTACTTCGCGGGTTCGCTGGACTGAACTTCGCTGGACTGAACTTCGCTGGACTGAACCCGACCCCCGCAGGGTCCTGACGGCATGCATACCGGTCGGTATGGTGAGAGCGCACGTGCGCCGTAGCCGCCGCTCTGGACCCCGGAGGGTTCTCCATGCCCAGCACCGCCCTGCGTATCTGCCCCCTCTGCGAAGCCACCTGCGGGCTCACGCTCACCGTCGAAGGCGGCCGGGTGACCGGCGCGCGCGGCGACCGGGACGATGTGTTCAGCCACGGCTTCATCTGCCCCAAGGGCGCCTCTTTCGGAGAAGCCGACTCCGATCCCGATCGTCTGGAGGGGCCGCTCGTACGCAAGGACGGCGTACTCCAGGAGGCGAGCTGGGACGAGGCCTTCGACGCCGTCGCCGCAGGGCTGCGCCCCTTGATCGAGCGGTACGGGCCGCAAGCGGTCGGCGTGGTGCTCGGCAACCCGAACGTGCACACCATGGCGGGCGGCCTCTACCCGCCCGTGCTCCTCAACTCCCTCGGTACCCGCAACATCTTCACCGCGAGCACCGTCGACCAGATGCCCAAGCACGTCTCCAGCGGGCTCCTCTTCGGCGACGCCTTCGCCATCCCCGTGCCCGACCTGGACCGCACCGACCATCTGCTCCTGCTCGGCGCCAACCCCCTGGACTCCAACGGGAGCCTGTGCACCGCCCCCGACTTCCCGGGCAAGCTGAAGGCGCTGCGTGCGCGGGGCGGCACGCTCACCGTCGTCGACCCGCGCCGCACCCGCACCGCGAAGCTCGCCGACCGCCACCTCGCCATCCGGCCCGGCGCGGACGCCCTGCTGCTCGCGGCCATGGTCCAGGTCCTCTTCGAGGAGAAGCTCACCGACCTCGGCGCGCTCGATGAGCAGGTGGAGGGCGTCGACGACGTACGGGAGGCCGTACGTCACTTCACCCCCGACGCCGTGACAGCGGCCTGCGACGTGCCCGCCGACACCATCCGCGCCCTCGCCCGCGACCTCGCTGCCGCGCCCACCGCCGTCGTCTACGCCCGCGTCGGCGCGAGCACCGTCGCCTACGGCACGCTCACCAACTGGCTGGTCGACGTGCTGAACGTCCTCACCGGCAACCTCGACCGGCCGGGCGGCGCCCTGTTCCCGCTCTCGGCGACCGACCGCGAGCCCCGCCCGGCAGGCCCGGGCAAGGGCTTCGCCCTCGGCCGCTGGCACAGCCGCGTGAGCCGACACCCCGAGGCCAAGGGAGAACTGCCGATCGCCGCGCTCGCCGAGGAGATCGACACCCCCGGCGACGAAGCGATCCGCGCCGTCGTGGCCGTCGCGGCCAACCCGGTCCTCTCCGCGCCGGACGGCGACCGCCTCGACAAGGCCCTGGCCTCGCTCGACTTCATGGTGAGCGTCGACCCGTATCTCAACGAGACCTCCCGCCACGCCCACGTGGTCCTGCCGCCGCCCCCGCCGTCCCAGAGCGCCCACTTCGACTTCGCCTTCAACGGATTCGCCGTACGCAACCAGGTCCGCCACACCCGCGCCGCACTGCCCCTTCTCGACGGCAGGATGGCCGAGACGGAGATCCTCGCCCGGCTCGTGCTCGCCGCGAGCGGAATGCACGGCGCCGACCCGGCCGCCGTCGACGCGATGGTCGTCGAGCGGACCCTCGGCAAGGCCGTCACCGAGCCGCACTCGGCCGTGCACGGCCGAGACCCCAAGGAACTCGCCGCTCTGCTCACCGGCGGGAGCGGCCCCGAGCGACGGCTCGACCTGATGCTGCGCCTGGGCCCCTACGGCGACGGATTCGGCGCACGCGAGGACGGCCTCACCCTGGAGCGGCTCCTTGCCCACCCGCACGGCATCGACCTCGGGCCGCTGAAATCCCGCCTCCCGCAAGTCCTCAAAACGCGCAGCGGACGCGTGGAACTCCTCCCGGGGCCGATCGCGGACGACCTGCCGCGCCTCACGAGCGCGCTGCACGCCACCCCGGACGAGCTCGTCCTCGTAGGACGCCGCCACCTGCGCTCCAACAACAGCTGGATGCACAACGTCCGCACCCTCACCGGCGGCTCCAACCGCTGCACCCTGCACGTCCACCCCGAGGACGCGGCCCGCATCGGCCTGGAGAACGGCGCTCACGCGCGCGTGGACGCCGCCGGCGGCTCGCTCACCGTCCCCGTGGAGGTGACCGACACCGTGCGCCCCGGAGTGGTCAGCCTGCCGCACGGCTGGGGCCACGACCGCCCCGGCACACGCCTGGCCGTCGCGGCCGAGAACCCCGGGGTCAATGTGAACCAGCTTCTGGACGGCACGCTCCTCGATCCGCTCTCCGGTACGTCCGTGCTCAACGGCTTCCCGGTGTCCCTGACCGCCCTCGTTCCGTCAGCAACTCGTTGACCTGGAGTTTTGCGCTTATTGCTCGCACGTCAACATCTTGTTAACGCTGGAGGACGGGTCCTAACGTCAACCGGACCGCCAGACCTGGTGGGAGTTCGATGGTGAACGTTAGGTAGCCCCCATGCTGACAATCCTCGGATTCGTCATGATCGCCACCTTCCTGGTGCTGATCATGATGAAGAAGATGTCGCCGATCGCGGCACTGGTCCTGATCCCCGCACTCTTCTGCGTATTCGTAGGAAAGGGAGCCCAACTCGGGGACTACGTCCTCGAAGGCGTCGGCAATCTGGCGCCCACGGCGGCCATGCTCATGTTCGCCATCGTGTACTTCGGCGTCATGATCGACGTCGGCCTCTTCGACCCGATCGTCCGGGGCATCCTGCGCTTCTGCAAGGCGGACCCGGTCCGCATCGTGGTGGGCACCGCGCTGCTCGCCGCCATCGTCTCGCTCGACGGCGACGGCTCGACGACCTTCATGATCACGGTCTCGGCGATGTATCCGCTCTACAAACGCCTCAAGATGAGCCTCGTCGTCATGACGGGTGTCGCGGCCACCGCCAACGGCGTCATGAACACCCTGCCCTGGGGCGGCCCGACGGCCCGCGCCGCGACCGCGCTCAAGGTCGACGCGGCCGATATCTTCGTCCCCATGATCCCGGCGCTCGCCATGGGCCTCGTGGCGGTCTTCCTGCTCTCCTACGCACTGGGTCTGCGGGAGCGCAAGCGGCTCGGCATGCTCTCCCTGGACGAGGTCCTGGAGAAGGAGACGGCGGGCGAGACGGTTCTGGTGGGTGCGGGTGGCTCCGCCGACGCCGGCGGTCGTATGTCGCTCACCAAGACCACCGGGGGAGCGGGAGCGGGTTCCGGCACGGACGCTTCCGGCGCCTCCGGCTCCGGTGACGCCGATGCCGATGACGACGACGGCTTCCAGGGGCTCGACCCCAACCGCTCCACCCTGCGCCCCAAGCTCTACTGGTTCAACGCCGGTCTCACCGTGGTCCTGCTCACCGCCATGATCATGGAGTTGCTGCCGATCCCGGTCCTCTTCCTGCTCGGCGCCGCGCTCGCCCTGACGGTCAACTTCCCGCACATGCCCGACCAGAAGGCCCGCATCGGCGCCCACGCGGAGAACGTCCTCAACGTCACCGGCATGGTCTTCGCCGCCGCCGTCTTCACCGGCGTCCTCCAGGGCACCGGCATGGTCGACAGCATGGCCAAGTGGCTCGTCGACGCGATCCCGGAGGGCATGGGCCCGCAGATGGGCCTCGTGACCGGGCTCCTGTCGCTGCCCCTCACCTACTTCATGTCGAACGACGGCTTCTACTTCGGCGTCCTGCCGGTCCTCGCCGAGGCGGGCCAGGCGCACGGCGTCGGCACCCTCGAGATCGCCCGCGCCTCGATCGCCGGTCAGGCCCTGCACATGTCGAGCCCGCTGGTGCCCGCCGTGTACGTCCTCGTGGGCATGGCCAAGGTCGAGTTCGGCGACCACACCAAGTTCACCGTCAAATGGGCCGTCCTCACCTCGCTCGTGGTGCTCGGCTCCGGAATCCTCTTCGGCATCATCTGATGCCATCGACACCGGGCCGGGCCTGGTTGCTGCGCCTCGTCATCGCCTTCAGCTTCGCGCAGGGGGCGGTGTCGATGGCGCGTCCGGCCGTCTCCTACCGGGCCCTCTCGCTGGGCGCCGACGAGCGGGCGATCGGCGTCATCGCGGGTGTGTACGCCCTGCTCCCGCTCTTCGCGGCCGTGCCGCTCGGGCGCAGGACGGACCACGGGCGGTGCGCGCCGCTCCTCCCGATCGGCGTCGTCCTGATCTCCGGAGGGTGCGCCCTCAGCGGTACGGCGGGGTCGCTCGGCGCGCTCGCCGCCTGGAGCGGTGTGATGGGCCTGGGCCACCTCTGCTTCGTGATCGGCGCCCAGTCCATCGTCGCGCGGCAGTCCGCCCCCCACGAACAGGACCGCAACTTCGGGCACTTCACGATCGGCGCCTCGCTCGGGCAGCTGGTCGGGCCGATCGCCGCGGGCTTTCTCATCGGCGCGGACATGGGCCGCACGAGCGCGTTCGCCCTGCTCGTCTCGGGGGCGGTCGCTGCCGTCTCGCTCACCTCGCTGTGGCGTATCGAGCACGTCCGTCCTGCCGGTGCCTCGTCCAAGCGGGGGGACAAGGTCCCGGTGCTCGGCATCCTGCGCACCCGGGGCGTCCCCGCGGGGATCTTCATCAGCCTCGCGGTGCTCTCCGCGACGGACATCCTCACCGCCTATCTGCCGGTGGTCGGTGAGCACCGGGGCATCGCGCCCGCGACGGTGGGTGTGCTGCTCTCGCTGCGGGCCGCCGCGACGATCGCCTGCCGTCTTGTGATGACGCCGCTGATCAATCTGCTCGGCCGTACGGTGCTGATCGTCGTGACGTGTCTGCTGGCCGCGGTGTTGTGTGCGGGGGTTGCGTTGCCGGTGCCTGTTTGGGGGCTGGGGGTGATGCTTGTTCTGTTGGGGTTCTGCCTGGGGGTCGGGCAGCCGCTGTCGATGACTACGGTTGTGCAGGCTGCTCCGGATGGGGCCCGGTCCACGGCTCTCGCGCTGCGGCTCACCGGGAACCGCCTGGGGCAGGTTGCTGCCCCAGCCGGGGCGGGGCTGATCGCGGGGGTTGCGGGGGTTGCGGCGCCGTTCGTGATGCTGGGTGGGCTGCTGTTGGTGGCGGCCGGGTTGGGGCTGAGGCGTAACCCGGCGGGGCCTTCCCCAACCCCGCCCCTTCCCGAAACTGGGGGCTCTGCCCCCAGACCCCCGCTCCTCAAACGCCGGAGGGGCTGACCCCCCTTACTTCACCCGCATCTCGCACCTCATACGCCGCTCGCGGCCCATCCTGCGCTCAGGTCCCGTCAGATTCAGCCTCACCCGGTGGTGGACCGTAGCGCTGGACGCGGCGAGGCGGAGTTCGAGCGCGCCCGGGTCGACAACCCGGTGGCCCTGGGGGCCCGTGTAAGACGCCAGGTCCGCATGGAACGTGGCGTGGATCTCCGCGGACTCGCCGGGGAGCAGCGGCACACGCGCGTAGCCGACCAGGCGGGCCACGGGGAGCGCCACCCGGCCCACGGGGTCGTGGAGGTAGAGCTGGACGACCTCCGTGCCGGGGCGGTCACCGGTGTTGGTGACCGTGACGCGCAGGGTCGTCTCGCCGTCCGTGGGCAGTTCTACGGGGGTTTCGGCGGGGGCAGGGGACACGTCCCAGGCGAACGTCGTGTACGAGAGGCCGTGCCCGAACGGGAACAGGGGCGTCGGATCGAGGTTGCTCGCCTCGCCGCGGTGGCCGAGCGGGGGAGCCAGATACGTCCAGGGCTGGCCCGTCGGCTCGCGGGGCACGCCGACCGGGAGCCGCCCCGACGGGTTGACCCGGCCCGAAAGGACGCCCGCGACCGCGCCGCCGCCCTCCTCGCCGGGGAAGAACGCCTGCACCACCCCGGCAAGGCGGTCCGCCCAGCGTCCGAGCGCGTAGGGGCGGCCGGAGAGGAGTACCAGCACCGTGGGGGTGCCTGAGGCGAGAACCGTGTCGATGAAGTCGCCTTGGCCGTCCGGGAGTTCCAGGTCGGCCGCGTCGCATCCCTCGCCCGACGTGCCCCGCCCGAAGAGCCCGGAGCGGTCCCCGACCACGGCCACGCACACCTCCGCGTCGGCCGGGTCCTCGACGAACGTGGCCCCCGGGAACTCCGCCCGCAGCGCCTGGAGCAGCGTCGGCACGGCGACACCCATCGGCAACTGCGGGTGCTCGACGCCCACATGGCGCGGAAAGGTGTAGCAGCCGAGCATCGCCGCCGGGTCGTCGGCGAGCGGACCCACCACGGCGATCCGCGTGTTGTGTGCCAGAGGGAGCACCCTGTCCGCGTTGGCGAGCAGGACCACCGACTCCTCGGCCAACTCGCGTGCCAGCGCCCGCATGTGGGGCGGGTCGAGGTCCACGGACGACGGTGTGGGTGGAGTCGGCGTCCAGTCGGGGTCGAGGAGGCCGAGCTCGCACTTCTGCGTCAGTACACGCAGCGCCGCCCGGTCCACCACGTCCTGCGGTGCGTCGCCCGCCCCGAAGCACCGCACCGCCGGGAGCTCGATGTCCACGCCCGCCGAGAGGGCAAGGGCCGCCGCCCCGGCCCTGGAGTCCGTGACCCCGTGTGCCGACTCCAGGAACGACACCCCGAAGTAGTCGGAGACGACCGTCCCCGTGAATCCCCAGTCCTCCCGGAGGAGTTGGGTGAGCAGTGCCCGGTGGGCGTGGGCGGGGAGGCCGTCCAGGTCGTTGTACGCGGGCATGACCGAGCGGGCGCCTCCGTCCCGTACCGCCATCTCGAAGGGAGGCAGGATGACGTCCGCCAGCTCGCGCGGGCCGATGGACACAGGGGCGTGGTTGCGGGCCCCGCGCGAGGCCGAGTATCCGGCGAAGTGCTTGAGCGTGGCGATGATCCCCGCCGACTGCAGGCCCTGGACGTAGGCCGTGCCGACGGTCGCCACCAGGTAGGGGTCCTCGCCGATGGACTCCTCCGTGCGGCCCCAGCGTGGGTCGCGTACGACGTCCAGGACCGGGGCGAGCCCCTGGTGGACGCCGACCGCGCGCATCGACGTACCGATGGACTCGGCCATCCTGCCCACAAGGTCGGGGTCGAAGGACGCGCCCCAGGCGAGCGGTGTGGGGAAGACGGCCGCCTGCCAGGCGGTGAAACCGGTGAGGCACTCCTCGTGCGCGACGGCGGGCAGGGCGAAGCGGTTCGCGGCGCGGACGCGTTCCTGGAGGGCGGCGAGCCGGGCCGCGCCCTCGGCGGGCTCCACCGGTGCCGTACCGAAGGGGCGTGTCACCTGGCCGAGTCCGTGGGGGAGCAGCTCCTCCAGGTCGACGCGTTCCGCGACCTCGTGCTGGAGCGGCGCCACATCGCCGCTCTCCTCCTGGGCGTCCGAGCCCGGCCAGACGCTGTAGAGCTGGGCGAGCTTCTCCTGTGCGGTCATCCGGGCGAGCAGGTCCGCGGCCCGCGCGGACGCGGGCAGCGTGGTGTCCTGCCAGGGGTGGACCATGGAACTCCTCAAGTCAGCGGCCGCCCGCGCCCATCAGACCGTCGACCAGCTGACGGCGGGCGAAGAGATACACGGCGAAGATGGGCACGATGGAAAGGACCACGGCGGCGAGCAGCGCGGGGACGTCGACGCGGAACTCGCCCACGTAGTCGTAGAGGCCGAGGGTGAGCACCCGGGACTCGGGGGACTGGGTGAGGATCAGCGGGAAGAGGAAGCCGTTCCAGGCCTGCAGAGCGGTGTACACGGCGGCCGTGGAGATGCCTGTGCGCGACATCGGTACGACCAGGCGCAGCAGGATGCGGACCGGGCCCGCGCCGTCGAGGGCCATCGACTCGTACAGCTCCTCGTCGATGTCCCGCATCGAACCGGCGAGGATCAGCACGCTCACGGGCAGCGCGAACGCGGCCGTCGGAAGGATCACCGCGAGCAGCGAGTCGTACAGCTCCAACTTCGTGATCAGCAGGAAGACCGGGATGATCACCGCCTGGGCGGGGATCGCGAGTCCGAGCAGGAACATCTGGAACATGCGCTGGGCACCCCGGCCCCGCGCACGCACCACCGCGTAGCCGACGCACACCCCGAGCACCAGGACGATGGCGACACAGGCGACCGTCACCACCGCCGTGTTGAGGAGATAGGTGAAGAAACTGCTGTCCAGGACACGGCGGTAGTTGTCGAGGGTCGGCTCGGTGGGGACGGAGAGCGGGCCCCGGTCGAAATAGGCGTCGCGCGACTGGAGGGTCGTGGTCAGCAGGACGTACAGCGGCAGCGCGATGATCACCAGCCAGAGGAGCGAGGCGGCTCCGGCGGGGAGGTTGGGGCGCCCGCGCCGTCGGCGGGAACCGTGCGCAGGCCGTGCGGGGCGGCTGCGGGTGTCCGGGCGTTCCAGGGTCCTTGTCACAGGCCCTCCCGGGTCGAGCGCATCGCCGCGAAGCCGGTGAGTCGTACGAGAAGGAGCGAGATGCCCGTCGCGACCACGACGAGCGCTGTGGCGATCGCGCTCGCGTAGCCCATGTCGCGGGAGACGAAGCCGGTCTCGTACATCCAGTAGGGGACGATCGTGGTGTCCGTGCCCGGTCCGCCCTCGGTGAGGATCAGCACGGTGTCGAAGAACGTCAGCGCGCCGACCACCATCAGGACGGTCGATGTGATGACGGTGTTGCGCAGCTGCGGCAGCGTGATGTGGAAGAACTGCCGGACCGTGCCCGCCCCGTCGATCGACGCCGCGTCGTAGAGGGAGCGCGGGATCTGCCGGGCGCCGCCCTGGTAGAGCAGCGTGTGGAACGGGATGAACTGCCAGGCCGCCACGAAGATCACCGCACCGAACGCGCCGCGCGAGGAGCCGAGCACGTCGCCGTCCGCGAAGCCGATCCACGGGCCGATGTCGGCTATCAGACCGAAGTTGGGGTCGAGGAGCGTCTTCCACAGCAGCGCGAGCGCCACGGACGAGGCGAGCAGCGGCAGGAAGAAGATGGCGCTCAGGACGGCGCGGTTCTTCTGCCTGCCGGCCGCCCAGACACCGAGCAGCAGCGCGATCGGCGTCTGGACGAGCCAGGTCAGCGCGGTGAGCAGCAGGCTCAGGACCACCGCGCCCCGCATCGTGGAGTCCTGCCACAAGCGGCTCCAGTTGCCCGTGCCGCTGAAGGAAGGAAGGCCGCCGAGACCGTCCCACTCGGTGAAGGAGAGATAGCCGACGAGGAGGAGCGGGCCGAGCGCGAAGCAGAGGAAGAACAGGGCGCCGGGCGCCGCCCACAGGAGGCCGGGGCGGCCCACCCGGCTGCGAACGGGGGACGGGCTCACTTCACTCCCCGCATCGCGTCGGCGAAGCCCTTCGGGCTCAGATCGCCGTTGAAGAGCTTCTGCAGATTGTTGGTGAGCGGCGATGTGAACCTGGCGGGCAGCGCCTGGTCCCAGGAGAGCGTGAAGGACGGGGCCTCGCTCACCATGTCGTACTGGTACGTGGCGTACTCGGGATTCTCGTGCGCGCTGAGCTGCGCCTTCGCGTCCGAGGTCGCCGGTACGTCTCCGTTGGCGACGAGGTCCTTGGCGTAACTCTGCTGGGACGCGAACTTCAGGAACTTCACGGCGGCGTCCCGGCGTTCGCCCTTCTTCACCCGGGTGGCGTTGACCGACCAGTAGTTGGTGGGGTTGCCGACGACGTCCTTCGGGTCGCCCTTGCCGCCGGGCACCGCGGGGAACGAGGTCCAGCCGAGGCCCGACTTGGCGAACTCCTTCTGGTTGGCCTTCTGGTTGGCGTACTCCCAGCTGCCCATCAGGTGCATGGCGGCCTTGCCGCGGGCGAAGAGGGTGGAGGCGCCGTCCGCCGTGTAGTTGACGGACTTGTAGTTCTTGCCGAAGGCTCCGCGGTCGACCAGATCACGGATCGTCTCGCCCGCCTTGATCATGGCGGGGTCGTTCCAGGCGGACTTGTCGCCGTCCACGATCTTCTGGAAGACCTCGGGACCGCCGAACCGGTCGAGGAGGTACTCAAGCCACATCAGTTCGGTCCACGGATCGGCGCCCGCGAGCGCGAACGGCGTGACGTCCTTCTCCTTGAAGGTGTCGATCAGGTCGAGCATGTCGTCCCAGGACGCCGGGGGTTCGGCGCCCGCCTCGCGGAAGACCTTCTTGTTGTAGAAGAGGATCACCGGCTGCATGCCGCGCATCGGAACGCCGTAGTACGTCCCGTCGATGCGGCCCGCGTCGAGGATCGAGGGGATGAACGCCTTCTTCAGCGCCGGGTCCTTCTTCATGTACGGGCCGAGGTCGACCAGCATGTCCTTGGCGGCGAAGTCGCTGATGGAGCCGCCGCCCCAGTTGAAGAAGATGTCGGGGGCGTTGGCGGTGCCCATCGAGGTGCGCATCTTGTCCTGGTAGCCCTCGCCGGGGATCTCGACGAGCTTGACCTTGACGTCCGAGGTCTTGTTGAAGCGGTCCACGACTTTGCGCTGTACGGCGGCCGACGGGTCGCCGTAGACCCAGGCCTCGAGCGCGGCACCGCCGCCGCCCGCGCTGTCCTGCGGCCCGCCGCTGCCACCACAGGCGGAAAGGCCGGTGGCGGCGAGCGTCAGGGCCGCGGTGGCCAGGGCCGTACGGATGCGTCGGCGCAGTCGGAGCGGTCGGCGCAGGGGAGGGGTAGGCATCGCAGCGCACCTTCCGGAAGAGTTCCGAAAATTATCGGTCGATGCGCACGGAAGTTACGGGCGGCGTCCGGACGTGTCAACGCTCCTGACAGGAACGGGAGTTCGGAAGCTTTGTATGAAGGAGGATTCAGGCGGGCGGTGCCGTGCTGGCCCGCACCACCAGCTCCGTGGCCAGCTCGATCCGGGGCGACGCGGGCTCCTCGCCGAGCGCGAGCCGCAGCACCGTGCGGGCCGCCAGCTTCCCCATGTCGGACAGGGGCTGGCGCACGGTCGTCAGCGGCGGCGCCGACCAGCTGACCTCCGGAAGATCGTCGAAGCCCACCACGCTGAGGTCCTCGGGAACGCGCAGGCCGCGTCGCCGCAGGGCCTCGATCGCGCCGAGGGCCATCTGGTCACTGGCGGCGAAGAGCGCGGTCGGCGGCTCGGCGAGGGCAAGGAGTTCGCCCGCTCCGGCGAACCCGGACGCGTGGTAGAAGTCGCCCGGCACGATCAGCGCGTCGTCGACGGGTACGCCCGCGCTCTCCAGCGCCGCACGGTAGCCGTCGAGCCTGGCCCGTGAGCACAGGAGCCTCGGGGGGCCCGCGATGAAGCCGATCCTGCGGTGGCCCAGGGAGAGCAGATGTTCCGTCGCCGCCATGCCGCCCGCCCAGTTGGTGGCGCCCACGGTCGGTGCGTCGAGGGAGGGTGATCCTGCCGGGTCGATCACGACGAGCGGCACGCCGAGCCGCCGCAGCTCGTCGTGGAGCATCGGTTCCAGGACGGAGGTCACCAGGATCACGCCGTCCGACGCTCGGGCCCGCAGGTTCTTCATCCACTGGCGGGCCGAGCCGGAGGCGCCGTGGATCGCGGAGACGACCGTGCCCGCGCCCGCAGCGTGCGCCACTTCCTCCACACCACGGATGATCTCCACGGCCCAGGGGCTGTCGAGGTCGTTGAAGACCAGGTCGACGAGGGCGGCGCGGCTTCCCGGTGCGGTCGCCCGCCGCTCGTAGCCGTGCTCCCGCAGCAGGTCCTCGATGCGCGCGCGGGTTTCCTCCGAGACGTCGGACCGGCCGTTGACCACCCGCGACACCGTCGGCACGGAGACGCCCGCCTGCCGGGCTATCTCCGTGATGGTCACCTTGCTCCTTGACCGGCTCACTTCCCCACCTCCATTGACGAGTCCCCGTCACGCCCTTACCGTTCCGGACGCATTCTCGAAACTTTGCAGAAGTCTTCCGGAACACCGGAGTTGACGTGAAGCCTAGAGGAGAGGGACATCCATGAAGTTACAGAACTTACGCAGGGCCGCGTGCGGACTGCCGGTCGTTGCGGCTCGTTGCGGCGCTGATCCTTTCGGCCGCAGGCACGGCGCGGGAGGCACGGCCACCGCCGACCGGTTCGACTCCATCACCCCGGCAACGAGATGAAGCGGGAGTCGGTCGAACCGCAGCGCGGCACGTACAACTAGCCGTTCAACGAGGACGGGTCCCGCGGGCAGTCGATCTTCCAGACCAAACTCGGGGACTCCTGCATCGCCGAACGGTGCGCCGAGCGGTTCGCCGATCTGGGCGTCGACGTCGCCGTCACCGAGCTCGACATCCGTATGGAGGTCCCGGCCACCGACGCGAAACTCGCACGGCAGAAGGCCGACTACAAGACGGTCACCGGCGCCTGCCTCGCGGAGGCGCCGGGCTGGTCACGCCGCCGCTGAACGAGCCGACGAGCGGATGTTCCCCGGAGGCGCCGGCTGCCTCCGGGGAACGGGGTACTACAGGACGTGCCTACGGGCTGCTACTGGACGATCTTGAGCAGCTTGTTCGGCGAACCGGTGCCCGGGCTCGTCACCTTGCCCGACGTGGCTCCGTTCACCAGCGCCGTGGAGACCTGCGCAGGCGTGGCCGAGGTGTGGCCCGCCAGGTAGACCGCCGCCGCACCCGCCACATGCGGAGTGGCCATCGACGTACCGGAGATGGTGTTCGTGGCGGAGTCGCTGGTGTTCCAGCCCGCCGTGATCGAGACACCCGGCGCGAATATGTCGAGGACCGAGCCGTAGTTGGACCAGCTGGCCTTGGCGTCCGTGTTGCTGGTGGCGCCCACTGTGATGGCCGCGGGGACCCGCGCCGGGGACGACGAGGAGGCGTTGACGCCCTCGTTGCCCGCGGCGACCGCGTAGCTGACGCCGTCGGCGATGGAGTTCTTCACCGCGTTGTCGAGCGTGGTGGAGGCGCCGCCGCCGAGCGACATGTTGGCCACGGCGGGGGCGCCCGCCGTGTGGTTGCTCGTCACCCAGTCGATGCCCGCGATGACACCGGCGGTCGTGCCGGAGCCATTGTTGTCGAGCACGCGGACGGCCACGATCTTGGCCTTCTTGGCGACGCCGTAGGTCTTGCCCGCGATGGTCGTGGCCACGTGTGTGCCGTGGCCGTTGCCGTCCTGGGCGGTGTTGTCGCCGTCCACGGCGTCGTAGCCGTTCACCGCGCGCCCGCTGATCTCGGAGTGCGTGATGCGCACGCCGGTGTCGATCACGTACGCGGTGACACCCGAGCCCGCGGTGTCCGGGTAGGTGTAGGTGCCGGACAGCGGCAGGCTCGTCTGGTCGATGCGGTCCAGACCCCAGGGGGCGTTGGTCTGGGTCGCGTCGGCCTGGACCCGCTGGTTCTGCTCGACCGAGGCGACGGCGGGGTCGGCGGCGAGCTGTCTCGCCTCCGCCGCGCTCAGGTCGACGGTGTAGCCGTTGAGCGCGGACTTGAAGGTCTTCTTCACCGATCCGCCGTACTCGGATATCAGACCCTTGCCCTGGGTCGAGGCGGCACTGAAGCCCGAGTTCTTCTTCAGGGTGACGATGTAGCTGCCCTTGACGGCGTCGGCCGAACCGGCGCCGATCACGGTGCCCTCGGCGGGGGCGGCCTGGGCCGGAAGGGCGGTGACCGCACCGAACAGAGTGGCGGCGGTCGCGGTCGAGATCGCCGCGGCGATCACAGTCTTCTTGCTGCGCAGCATTGCCATTACGAGGGAGTCCTCCTCATAGGCGGCGCGCGCCCTGGGTCGGGCGGCGCAACTGTGGGGGCGTGTGCGTGATCGCACACACAGCCGGGAGTGGTGCGTTCCGCTCCCGGCGCGAACAGCAGAATGTCGGCTCTACGGGCGTAGATCAAGGGAGTTGGCGTCATGACATGTGTCTGTCACGTGCATGAAATGGAACTTCCAAAGAACCCGCAGGGGGTATGTGTCGAGCCGGGGCGAATGTCCCCGCGTCCTGCGCCTCTGGTGGAGAAAAACTATCAGCGCTAGTTTGGGGTGCGGACGGGGTGTGGACGGCTGGGCGGGGACGACTGCCTGCGGCCACCTGAGACGACGACTTGAGGAGTGCGATGAAGGCCCACGACGGCATGTACATCGGCGGCGCCTGGCGGCCCGCCGTCGGCACGGACACGATCACGGTCCTGAACCCGGCCGACGAGCAGCCGATCGGCCAGGTCCCCGCCGGTACGGCGCAGGACATCGACGCGGCGGTCGGGGCCGCCCGCGAGGCCTTCCCCATCTGGGCCGCGACCCCGCCCGCCGAGCGGGCCGCGCTCATCGGGGCGCTCCGTGACCAGCTGGTCGCCCGCAAGGACGAGATCGCCGAGACGGTGACGGCGGAGCTCGGCTCCCCGCTCCAGTTCTCGCAGATGGTGCACGCGGGCGTACCGATCCTGGTCTCCGGGTCCTACGCCGAACTCGCAGCGACGTACGCCTTCGAGGAGAAGATCGGCAACTCCACGGTCTACCTGGAGCCGGTCGGTGTCGTCGGCGCGATCACGCCCTGGAACTACCCCCTCCACCAGATCGTCAACAAGGTGGCCCCCGCGCTCGCCGCGGGCTGCACGGTCGTCCTGAAGCCCGCCGAGGACACCCCGCTCACCGCCCAGCTCTTCGCCGAGGCCGTGCACGATGCGGGCATCCCCGCCGGTGTCTTCAACCTGGTCACCGGGCTCGGTCCGGTCGCAGGGCAGGCGCTCGCCGAGCACGAGGGCGTCGACCTGGTCTCCTTCACCGGTTCGACGGCGGTCGGCAAGCAGATCGGCGCGACCGCGGGCGCGGCCGTCAAGCGCGTCGCCCTTGAGCTCGGCGGCAAGTCCGCCAACGTCATCCTGCCGAGCGCCGATCTGACCAAGGCGGTCAAGGCCGGTGTCGCCAACGTCATGTCCAACTCGGGCCAGACGTGCAGCGCGTGGACCCGCATGCTGGTGGACTCCGCGCGGTACGACGAGGCGGTCTCGCTCGCGGCGGAGGCGGCCGCCAAGTACGGCGCCCGCATCGGCCCCGTCGTCAACGCCAAGCAGCACGCGCGGGTGCGGGGTTACATCGACAAGGGGGTCGAGGAGGGCGCGCGTGTCGTGGCGGGCGGCTCCGAAGTGCCGCGCGAGCAGGGCTACTTCGTCCAGCCGACGGTCTTCGCCGACGTCACCCCCGACATGACGATCGCCCAGGAGGAGATCTTCGGCCCGGTCGTCTCGATCATCAGGTACGAGGACGAGGACGAGGCCCTGCGGATCGCGAACGGCACCGTGTACGGGCTCGCGGGCGCGGTCTGGGCGGCCGACGACGCGGAGGCGATCGCGTTCGCCCGCCGCATGGACACGGGACAGGTCGACATCAACGGCGGCAGCTTCAACCCCTCCGCCCCGTTCGGCGGCTACAAGCAGTCGGGCGTGGGCCGGGAGCTGGGCCCGCACGGGCTCGCGGAGTACCTCCAGACGAAGTCCCTCCAGTTCTGAACCCTCCCGCCTCCCGCCCCCGCCTCCTCCCACCTGCCTTCTGATGTCAGCCCTCTAAGGAGTACGTCACCGTGGTCCGCGCCGCTGTTCTGCCCGCCGTCGGCTCTCCCCTGGAGATCACCGAGATCGATCTGCCCGAGCCGGGCCCGGGCCAGGTGCGGGTGCGCCTCGCCGCCGCCGGGGTCTGCCACTCCGACCTGTCCCTGACCAACGGCACGATGCGGGTGCCCGTGCCCGCCGTGCTCGGGCACGAGGGTGCGGGCACGGTGGTGTCCGTGGGCGAGGGGATCACGCACGTCGCGCCGGGCGACGAGGTGGTCCTCAACTGGGCTCCGTCCTGCGGAAGGTGCCACGCCTGCTCGCTCGGCGAGGTGTGGCTGTGTGTGAACGCCCTGGCCGGCGCCGCCGATGTGTACGCCCACCGCGCCTCGGACGGCGCCGACCTCCACCCCGGCCTGAACGTCGCCGCGTTCGCCGAGGAGACGGTGGTGGCGGGCAACTGCGTACTGCCGTCCCCGGCCGGTGTCCCGCTGACGGACGCGGCGCTTTTGGGCTGTGCCGTGCTCACCGGGTACGGCGCCGTGCACCACTCCGCGAAGGTCCGCGAGGGCGAGACGGTGGCGGTCTTCGGGGTCGGGGGAGTGGGCCTCGCGACGCTCCAGGCGGCCCGTATTGCCGGGGCCTCGCAGATCATCGCCGTCGATGTGTCCCCGGAGAAGGAGGAGTTGGCGCGGTCGTCCGGTGCGACGGAGTACGTCGTCGCCTCGGAGAAGACCGCGAAGGACATCCGCAAGCTGACGGGCGGTCAGGGCGTGGATGTCGCGGTGGAGTGCGTCGGGCGTGCGGTGACGATCCGTGCGGCCTGGGAGTCCACGCGGCGCGGCGGGCGCACGACGGTGGTCGGCATCGGCGGCAAGGACCAGCAGGTCGCCTTCAACGCCCTGGAGATCTTCCACTGGGGCCGGACGCTCTCGGGGTGCGTGTACGGGAACTCCGACCCGGCGGTGGACCTGCCGGTCCTTGCGGACCACATCCGTGCCGGGCGCTTCGACCTGAGCGGCCTGGTGACCGACCGGATCGCGCTGGACGGGATCCCTGCGGCCTTCGAGAACATGGTCGCGGGGAAGGGGGGTCGGGCGTTGGTGGTGTTCTAGGCAGTTTCAGCCCGTCCGGCGTTCGAGGACGAACTCGGCGAAGCCGGTGATCGACGGTAAGCATCGGTCCCGGCGGAGCCGGGGGGCGGGAAGGGGCGGGGCTGGGGAAAAGAACCCCCTGCTCGAACCGTTGACCACATACCCACCGGTCGGTACGGTCCCTGCAATCACACGCCCACCCCCTGTCCCGTCCCCGGACCCACCGGAGTGTGCACCCGCATGGACCCCGCACCGTCCGCCCCCTCAGCGGCCCCCCACCCCGAATCCGCTCGGCCCACGAGCCAGGCGGATCCCCACCGCCGCAAGGTGGCGACCGCCGCCGCCCTCGCCTCGGCCGTCGAGTGGTACGACTACTTCGTCTTCGGCATCGCCGCCGCCCTCGTCCTCGGCGATCTCTACTTCCCCTCCGGCAGCTCCTCCGCAGGAGTCCTCGCCGCGTTCGCCACCTTCGCCGTCGGCTTCCTGGCCCGCCCCATCGGCGGCATCATCGCGGGCCACCTCGGCGACAAGCGTGGCCGCAAACCCATGCTGGTCCTCGCGCTGACCCTGATGGGCATCTCCACCACGGGCATCGGCCTGCTCCCCACGTACGACACGGTCGGCATCGCCGCGCCGATCCTGCTCGTCACCCTCCGCGTGTTCCAGGGCATCGCGGTCGGCGCGCAGTGGGGCGGCGCGATGCTGATGGCCACCGAGTACGCCCCCGAGGGCAAGCGCGGTCTCTACGGCAGCCTGGTCCAACTGGGCGTCCCCATCGGCGTGGTGACCGCCAACACGGTCTTCCTGATCGCCGGCGCCGTCACCAGCGAGAGCACCTTCGAGGCGTGGGGATGGAGGGTGCCCTTCATGGTCGGGCTCCTCGTGCTCGTGCTCGCCTGGTACATCCACACGCGCGTGGAGGAGACACCGGAATTCCGCGAGGCGGAGCGTGCGCTCGCCGAGAAGGAGAAGAGCCAGAAGGGCGCCGACGGCGAAGGGGGCAACTCGCCCCTGCGCACCATCCTCCGCCACCACCTCGGCACCGTCTTCCTGGCGGGCGGCTCCTTCGCGGTAAATACAGCCACATTTTATATAATCATCACGGGTGTCCTCGACTACACCACCCGCGAACTCGACATGAAACGCAGCGCGGTCCTCACCGTCTCGCTCTGCGTCAGCCTCACCCAACTCGCCCTGATCCCGGCGTCCGCCGCCCTCTCCGACCGCATCGGACGGCTGCGGATCTACGCTCTGGGCGCCGCGGGACTCGCGGTCTGGGCCGTGCCGATGTTCCTGCTCATCGACACCGGTTCGCTGCTGTGGCTGGCCGTCGGCACCTTCGTCACCAGCTGTTTCCTCAGCATCATGTACGGGCCGCAGGCCGCGCTCTTCGCGGAGTTGTTCACGGCCGAGATGCGCTACACGGGAGCATCGCTCGGCTACCAGATCGCGGCCGTGTTCGGCGGCGGGCTCGCGCCGTTCGTGATGGTGCTGCTCCTGGAGGCGACGGGCACATCGATGGCCGTCGCCGCGTACATCATCGGCCTCGCCGTGATCGCCCTGATCTCCATCAAGGTGCTTGCGGGGCGGGCGAGTTCCCGCTGACGCCCCCGTCCGCCAAGGACAGCTCCGGCGCCGTCGCATCGTACGGCGCCGGAGTCGTCGTACGCAGCCGGGAGAAGGACTTGGCCGCGGCCAGGAACGCGAGCGTCGTCAGGACGAACGGCCAGGTGAACGTGTGCCCGCCGGACGGCGCGAGGAGCGCCGATATCGCCGAGCTGACGGCGGTCGCCGTGGCGGCGCCCGCGATCGCGTACGCGAGCGTCGCACCCCGCGCCGGAAGGAAGACGCCGCACAGCGCGAGCGCGACGAGCACGGAGTTGTATCCCATCGTGCCGTCCGCGATCTGCGCGGCCGGCGCCCCGAGCGCCCACGCCGAGCCGATCCCGACCGCGCTGCCCAGGCACGCCACGGCCCCCGCGCGACGGCTCGCGACGAAGAGGCCGACGAGCAGCACCGCCCCGACGTACCACTGCGGCATGAAGAAGATCTGGGCGAAGTCGGCGAAGAACGCCTTTGCCAGGTCGGCGGGTTGGAGCGAGGTCGGGCCCGTCGCCGCGCGCGTCAGCGCGGCCAGGGCGTCCCCGTGGTGCCAGACCCGCTCGAAGCCGGGCGCCGCGATCGTCATCGCGCTCGCGAGCAGGCAGTACGGCAGGGTGAGCGAAGGCAGATCCCAGGCCGCGAGGACGTTGACCGCCGCCGCCGTCACGACCGTGACCACCACACAGCCCGCGAGGGCGAGCGCTGCCGTGGACAGGTGCCCGGCGCCGAGGAACACGGCGAAACACAGGGCGGTCAGACAGGCGTTGAAGCCTTCGAGCCCGGTCGAGACGCGGTCGTGAGCCGCCCCGAGCAGCCGCGCGGTGGCCGTGCCGACGGCCGTTCCCGCCAGGCCGTAGAGGCCGTACTCCCAGCCCGCGGCGAAGAGCGCCACGCAGAAGAGGGCGCCCGCCGCCGTGCTCGGCAGGAAGGTGACCTGCGCCTGGCCGCGCAGGACGTGGGTGGCGAAGGACAGGGTTCCAAGTGACTGGCTCTTGGCATCCGTTGAGTGCCGCACGGCTCACTCCCGTGTTACGTCCATGTTTCGCCCGACAAGACAGATGCACCTTACATCTACTTATCGGGGTGCGGCGATACCGAGGTGCGTCCGAAGTGCCCTGGCCCCCGCCGGTGTCACCTTGACCGCCCGCTGCGAACCGATCCGCACGCACCACCCGGTGTCCAGCGCGTGGCGGCACAGTGCCGCGCCCGCGACTCCGGCCAGATGCGGCCTGCGCTCCGTCCAGTCGAGGCAGGCGCGGGCCAGTGGACGCCTGCCGGTGCGCTCAAGGCCGATGCCCAACTCCCCGAACCAGCCGATCCCCTCGTCGGTCAGAGCGAACCCCGCGTCCTGCCGCAGCAGTCCGCGCTCCGTCATCGCCCGGGTGATCGTGATCCCCAAGTGGCCCGCCAGGTGGTCGTAACAGGTGCGCCCCCGCGCCATCGCCCCGCTCGCGCCCGCCTCCCGCAGGGTGCGCGGCGGCCGGAGCGCGGCCCCGCCAGGACGTACGTACGAGGTCAGGTCCTCGATCAGTTGCGCCACCCGCGCGTCGGCGATGCGGACATAGCGGTGGCGACCCTGCCGCTCCTCGGCGAGCAGCCCGCCCGCGACCAGCTTCCCGAGGTGCTCGCTCAGTGTGGACGCGGCGACCCCCGCGTGCCGCGCAAGCTCGCCCGCGGTCCAGGCCCTGCCGTCGAGCAGCGCGAGCAGGCAGGCGGCGCGCGTCTCGTCGGCGATGAGCCCGGTGAGCGCGGCAAGGCGTGGGGTTGCGGGGTCCGTCATGGCCCAAGGATGCGCCGGGAACCGTTCGGTGTGCGCCGAACGGTCATCCGGTGGGCGCCGCCACCTGCGTGTACTGGAGCGCGAGGCCGTCGAGCAGCGCCCGAAGGCCCGTCTCGAACGCCCGCTCGTCGATCTCCTGCTGGCGATCGGCCAGGAGATGGGCCTGACCCAGGTGGGGATAGTCGGCCGGGTCGTAAGCGGCCTCGTCGTCCACGAAGCCGCCGGCGAAGGAGCCGAGCGCCGAGCCCATGATGAAGTACCGCATCAGGGCGCCGATCGACGTGGCCTGCGCGGCGGGCCAGCCCGCGTCGACCATCGCGCCGAACACCGCGTCCGCGAGCCGCAGTCCTGCCGGGCGGCGGCCGGGTCCCGATGCGAGCACCGGAACGATGTTGGGGTGCAGGGTGAGCGCCGCGCGATAGGAGACGGCCCAGTCGTGCAGCGCCGTGCGCCAGTCGCGGACGTCGGCGGCCTCGAACATCGACAGGTCGACCTGTGCGCTCACCGAGTCGGCGACCGCCTCCAGGATCTCGTCCTTTGTGCGGAAGTGGTTGTAGAGCGAGGGCCCGCTGACCCCGAGCTCGGCGGCGAGGCGGCGCGTCGAGACGGCGGTGAGGCCCTCGGCGTCCACGAGCGCGCGCGCCGTCTCGACGATGCGATCTCTGCTGAGGAGGGGCTTGCGCGGTCGGGCCATGCGGCACATAGTAGGGCTGCCGCCAGAAACTAGCAGTGCTAATTTAAGTCTGACCCACATCTGGTCCCAAGAGTCGATCCGAAGAGGTGCCCCGCGATGAATCTGGAGCTCAGCGAGGAGCAGTCCGCCGTACGGCAGCTGGCCAAGGACTTCGTGGCCCGCGAGATCGCCCCGCACGTCATCGAGTGGGACCGCGCCGAGAGCGTGGACCGGTCCATCGTGAAGAAGCTCGGCGAGGTCGGCTTCCTCGGGCTCACCATCGACGAGGAGTACGGCGGCTCGGGCGGCGACCATCTCGCCTACTGCCTGGTGACCGAGGAGCTGGGGCGCGGCGACTCGTCCGTGCGCGGCATCGTGTCGGTGTCGCTGGGGCTCGTGGCCAAGACCATCGCGTACTGGGGGAGCGAGGAGCAGAAGCGGCAGTGGCTGCCGGGGCTCACCTCGGGTGAGTACGTCGGCTGCTTCGGGCTCACCGAGCCGGGCACCGGATCCGACGCGGGGAACCTCTCGACGAAGGCTGTGCGCGACGGCGACTCCTACGTCATCAACGGCTCCAAGATGTTCATCACGAACGGCAGCTGGGCCGATGTCGTGCTGCTCTTCGCGCGGACGAACGACGCCCCCGGGCACAAGGGCGTCTCGGCCTTCCTCGTTCCGACCGACACTCCCGGCCTGAGCCGGCGCACCATCCACGGCAAGCTCGGCCTGCGCGGCCAGGCCACCGCCGAGCTGGTTCTCGAAGACGTCCGGGTCCCGGCGTCGGCCATGATGGCGCCCGAGGGCAAGGGCTTCTCGGTGGCCATGTCGGCGCTCGCCAAGGGGCGGATGTCGGTCGCCGCCGGGTGCGTGGGCATCGCCCAGGCCGCCCTCGACGCGGCGGTGACGTACGCGAGTGAGCGCGAGCAGTTCGGCAAGTCCATCGCGGGGCACCAGCTGGTGCAGGAGCTGATCAGCGACATCGCGGTGGACGTGGACGCCGCGCGCCTGCTGACCTGGCGGGTCGCCGACCTCATCGACCGCGGGCAGCCCTTCACCACGGAGTCCTCCAAGGCGAAGCTGTTCGCCTCCGAGGCCGCGGTGCGCGCCGCCAACAACGCGCTCCAGGTCTTCGGCGGCTACGGCTACATCGACGAGTACCCGGCGGGCAAGCTGCTGCGCGACGCCCGCGTGATGACGCTCTATGAAGGCACGAGCCAGATCCAGAAGCTGGTCATCGGGCGCGCGCTGACCGGGGTCTCCGCGTTCTGAACGCGCGTTCTGAGTGCGCGAGCTGAGTACGGGAGCTGAGTACGGGAGCGGATGTGGTGGAGCCGCTCCCGGGCGAAGCTCTGATCATGAGTGAGACACCGGTCAAGCAGCAGAGCACCACCGCCTACTACGGTCAGGCGGTCGCGTCGTTCGCCGTGGCGCTCGGCGCGACGGCGGTCGGCATCTACAGCCTTAACGTCAGTGGCTGGATCCGCGCCTTCCTTGCCATCTCTGTCCTGTACCTGACGACGTCCGCGTTCACCCTCGCCAAGGTGATCCGGGACCGGCAGGAGGCGGACCAGCTCGTCAGCCGCGTCGACCAGGCCCGCCTCGAGAAGATCCTCGCCGAACACGACCCGTTCAAGCCGGTGGCCTGACCGGCGTCCTAAGCGCTTGCTCACCGTCAGGGGTATGGTGTCCTCCCGACGGGCGGAAGGAGCGTGGACGATGAGCACGGCGGAGCAGACCGAGGGCGAGGACCTGCCATGGGGCGAGGTCACGCCTGATGCGGCGCGGCGGCTGCTGATCGCCGCCGTCGAGGCCTTCGCCGAGCGTGGGTACCACGCGACGACGACCCGGGACATCGCGGGCCGCGCCGGCATGAGCCCGGCGGCGCTCTACATCCACTACAAGACCAAGGAAGAGCTGCTCCACCGCATCAGCAGGATCGGCCACGACAAGGCCCTGCGGGTCCTGCGCACCGCGGCCGACGGTCCCGGCAGCGCGGCGGAGCGGCTCGCCGACGCCGTACGCTCCTTCGTCCGCTGGCACGCCGACCACCACACCACCGCACGCGTGGTCCAGTACGAGCTGGACGCGCTCGGCGACGAGCACCGCACGGAGATCATCGCGCTGCGCCGCCAGTCGGACGCCGCCGTGCGGGACATGATCAACGACGGGGTGCGGAACGGGGAGTTCGACGTTCCCGACGTGCCCGGCACCACGCTTGCCGTGCTCTCGCTCTGCATCGACGTGGCCCGCTGGTTCAACGTCGCGGGCCACCGGACACCCGACGAGGTCGGCGCGCTCTACGCCGACCTCGTGCTGCGGATGGTGGGAGCTCAGGAGCGGGCCTCCTGAGCTCCGGAGCCTCCCGGGCGGGGCTCAGAAGTAGTAGCGGGAGACCGACTCCGCGACACAGGCAGGCTTGTCGCTGCCCTCGCGCTCGACGGTGACCTTGGCCGTGATCTGTACGCCGCCGTCCTTGGTCTGCTCGACCTCCGTGAGTACGGCGGTCGCCCGTACCCGGGAGCCCGATGGCACCGGAGAGGGGAAGCGGACCTTGTTGGTGCCGTAATTGACACCCATCTTCATGCCCTCGACCCGCATGACCTGCGGCACCAGGCTCGGCAGCAGCGACAGCGTCAGATAGCCGTGCGCGATGGTCGTCTTGAAGGGGCCCTGAGCCGCCTTCTCCGCGTCCACGTGGATCCACTGGTGGTCGCCCGTGGCGTCGGCGAACAGGTCGATCCGCTTCTGGTCGACCTCGAGCCACTCGCTGTGTCCGAGCTGCTCGCCGACTCCGGCACGCAGGTCGTCGGCCGACGCGAAGATCCTCGGCTCTGCCATGTCCCTGGCCTCCTCAAAGTATTGTACTAAGCGCTTGCTCAGCATGCGGTGTGCGTCGGCGTGTGTCAACGGACCAGTCAGCGGGGCCGACGGACCAGGCAGCGGGGGGGCCGACGGTCCAGCCATTAGGGTGTGAGGGGTGCCCCAGATCCCAGAGAAGATCCACGAGCTCACGGTCGGCCAGCTCTCGGCCCGCAGCGGCGCGGCCGTGTCGGCCCTGCACTTCTACGAGTCCAAGGGCCTGATCTCCAGTAGCCGCACGTCGGGCAACCAGCGCCGCTACCACCGTGACGCGCTGCGCCGCGTCGCCTTCGTCCGCGCCGCCCAGCGCGTCGGTATTCCGCTCGCCACGATCCGCGAGGCGCTCGACTCGCTCCCCGAGGAACGCACCCCCACCCGTGAGGACTGGGCGCGCCTCTCGGAGGCGTGGCGCTCCGAACTGGACAACCGCATCGCGCAGTTGGGCCGACTGCGCGATCACCTCACGGACTGCATCGGCTGCGGCTGTCTCTCCCTGGAGAACTGCGTGCTCTCCAACCCGGACGACGTCTTCGGTGAACGCCTCACCGGCTCCCGTCTGCTGGTGGAGCGTCGGCCCCGGACTCCGTGATCTCGGGCGCGTCCTCGGTCCGTTCCTTCGGCCCCAGGTGGCGGAAGGCCGCGCTCAGGATCACCGCGGCGAGCGCCCCCGCGGCCACTCCGCTGCCGAAGATCGTGTGCGCCCAGGACGGCAGCGGCGCGTACAGGTCGGGGGTCATCACCGGCAGCAGCCCCACGACCAGGGCCAGCGCGACGACCACGTTGTCGGTGCCGTGCGTGAGGTCGACCCGGGACAGCATGCTGAAGCCGAGGACGGCGATCACCGCGTAGATCACCAGGCCCGCGGCGCCGACCACCGGTTCGGGGATGGCGGCGAGCAGCCGGGTCAGGGGTGTCAGGAGGCCGCAGGCGACGAGCAGCACGCCCGCGCCCGCCGTGACGAACCGGCTGCGTACGCGCGTCAGTTGGACGATGCCGATGTTCTCGGCGCTGGTCACCATCAGGGACGTACCGAAGACACCGGCGCCCAGTGAGACGAGGGCGTCGGCGCGGGCGATGCGCGGTACGTCCCGGCCCGCGTCCGGGGTGCGGCCGACCGCCTCGCTGTTGAGCACCGTCTGCCCGGTGGCCTCGGCGAGCGAGGCGAGCGAGAAGACGAGCAGCGGGATCGCGGCGAGCAGATCGAAGTGCGGGGCGCCGTAGGGGAACGGGTCGGGCAGGGCGAACGCGGCGCCGGACGCGAGGTGGATGTCCGTGCCGAGCAGGAGCGCGATGAGCGTGCCGCCCGCGAGGCCGAAGAGCACCGCCATCTGCCGCCATACGCCGCGCAGGACGAGGAAGAGGACCGCGATGACGCCGAGCGTCGCGAAGCCGGCGCCGGGGCCCGACGCCACCATGGGTGCGGTCACCTTGATCATGTTGATGCCGATCAGGACGACCGTCGTCCCCATCACCAGGGGCGGGAACAGCCGAACCACCCTCCCGTAGAAGGGCAGTACACAGATCAGGAACACCGCGGCGATCAGCACGGAGCCGGACGCCGTCTCGGCCCCGTACTCCTTCCCGATCTGCAGGAAGATCGCCACCGCGGCCCCGCCCGGCAGCATCAGGAAGGGCAGCCGGGCGCCGACGCGCAGCGCCCGCAGCCCGAGGGACTGGAGCAGCGCCCCGATGCCGCACAGCACGAGGGTGGCGCTGAGCAGCGATGCCGTCTGACCGGTGGTCAGGCGCAGCGTCGTGCCGATCAGGATCACCGAGGAGACGGGAGCCGCGATCCCGGCGAGGAGGTGCTGGACGGCGAGCGGTACGAGGCGCGGCAGTGGGATGCGCTCGTCGACGGCGGCGACCACGGGGCTCAGCCCTTCGCTGGTGCGGGAGCCGGGGTGGCCGTCGGGGTGAGGGCGAGCCAGGGCAGTTCGGACGCGGCGTAGCGGTAGGCGCGGAAGACGGCGTTCGGCTCGGACGGGAAGAGCTTGCGGACCTCTTCCTCCTCGTAGCCGCCGAAGAACGGCACGATGTACTCCCAGCACAGATAGCCGTCCGCCGTGACCTCGAAGAGACGGCCCGCGGGGGAGTCGGTGACCAGGGTGTTGCCGTTCGCAAGGCGCTGGGCGCTGCCCATGAACGGCGCGAAGAACGACTCGCGGGCCGGGTCGTGGTACTCCCAGACGACCTTGCCGCTCGTCCGCTCGATCTCCACGACCCGGCTGAACGGCACGTCCCAGTGCGGCCGGAACACGCCGTTGTCGAAGACGAGGAAGTTGCCGTTCGGCAGTTCGGTGGGGCAGTGCTGCTGGGAGACGACGCCGGGCTCGGAGCGCCAGATGATGTCGCCCGTCTCGCGGGAGATGACGACGACGGCGGAGACCGAGCGGAAGCTGGCGAGGATGTTGCCGTCGCTGGTCGGCAGGACGCTGTTGATCAGCGGGTAGTGCTCGCGGGCGTAGTCCGGGTGGAGCGGGAAGTCCTCGCGGCCGAGGTGCTCCGAAACCTTCCACTCCCAGGTGGTGTTCCCCTCGGCGTCCACCTCGACGATGGTGTCCGCCCAGATGGTGCCGCCGTCGGTCTCCTGGGAAGTGGCCTCGGACCCGGGTACGCCTCCGCGTACGGCCGCGGCGTCTGCGCCGGTCAGGGGTTCGAGCGCGGTGTAGAGGAGCCTGCCGTCGCCGTAGTGGTGCGCGTCGTGGTGCTGGAAGCGGTCGCGGTGTTCGCGCAGGACCGTGCCGTCCGGGGCTATCTCCTGCATGATCCCGCCGCGGTACTTGTGCCACATGGGGAAGAGCGCGGGCTCGTCGGGGAGCACGCCGTTGTAGGCGAGGTTCCCGTTCGGCAGGATCCGTGCGTGGCGGCCCGGGCGGTGCGGGAGGTCCCACCGGTGGGCGATCTCGCCGTGGGCGTCGATCAGGTAGACCTCGCCGCCGCCGGTGAGCGGGGCGAAGAGGGTGTAGCCGCCGTAACTGGCGTCCTCGTCCAGGGCCATCAGGCCGGTGCCGCGGCGGCGGCGCTGATTCTGGTCCACGGAGGTCATGGGGGTCATGAGGGCCGTCCTCTCATAGTCTCCGCTGCTTAATTTTATTAAGCAGTGCGGAAGACGTTAACCCAAGAGATAGGCTTCGCGGTATGGGTACGAGTGATGCGGACGCCCCGCAGATCGGTCCCGGGATCCGCAGGCTCCGCCGCGCCCTGGATCTGACGCTGGCCGACGTGGCGGCGCGGGCGGGGGTCTCGGCGCCCTTCCTCAGCCAGGTGGAGAACGGCCGCTCCCGGCCCAGCATGGGATCGCTCCAGCGCATCGCCGACGCCCTGGACACCACGGCCGTCCAACTCCTCGCATCGGCGGATCCGCCGCGCCCGGTCGATGTGGTGCGCGCCGGATCGGCCTCCGTGAGCGAGGGGGAGGGTGCGGGCGTGGGTCCGGGTGCTCGCGAGGCGCGGATGCGTCCACTGGTCCGCGGCCATCAGCGGCTGCACGCCCTGGAATTCACCGGCGACCACGACTGGGGGCGCGAGTACCGCCACCGCAACGACGAGATCCTGTACGTCGCCGACGGCTCGGCCGAGGTGGAGGCGGACGGATCGGTGTACCGCCTGGACCGGGGCGACACGCTGTACTGCGCGGCCGAACTGCCGCACCGGTGGCGGCCGTTGGAGGAGGGGACGCGGGTTCTGGTGGTCGGGATCGCGGATGGGGTGCGGGTGACGGACGCCGGGGGCGGCTGAGTCGCTGGGTGCGGTGCGGTGTCTCTCCGTCTGTGGGGCGGGGCCGCGCCGCGAACCGCGCTCCGGGCAGACATACCGACACGGCACCGCCCACCGGTTGACGCGGGGCAATCGGGCGAGTGGGCGGGAAAGCTTGTTCGTTCAGGGGTGGACGCGGGGTGAACGGGCTGTTGGGTGGGAGAGCCCTGTTCCGCAGCCCCGCTACGGGGACAACGTGCTCAGTACGGAAAGCGCCGCCGAGACCAACTGGGCGTTGGACACGGCCCGCCCCCCGTCCGGCAGGACCAACGTGTCCTCGAGGCCGATGCGGGTCGCAAGCCCAAGCCGCCCCGAGAGCCGCAGCACAGGCCACGTGCCGCCCTCCTCCCCGTGCAGCAGGACGGGGCGGCCGTACGCCGCGCCTATCACGGCGAGGAGAGCGCGGGCCGAGTCACGGGCCGTACCGGGGTCCGGGTCCATCACCTCCGCGAGGACCCTCAGGACCCGCGGACCGAGCGCGGACGCGGCGAAGCGTTCCCCGCCGTCCGTGCCGGACCAGATACCCGCCTCGACGCCCACGCCCCGGTCGAGAAGCGCCGCTGCCACCGCCTCCGCGCCCTGCTCGTGCCAGTTGACCGACGCGTGGTCGGGCAGGACCGTCCACGCGCGGATGTCCGCCACGCGCTTGTCCGGGTCCGGTTCGGCCCAGGAACCTGTGGTCACGCCGACGGGGACGGAGGTCACGGCGCGGACCGCTTCCAGCGTGGCCGCAACCGCCCGCGGCGCCAACGTGTCTTGTCCACAAGGGGACTTGGGGTGTACATGAACATCCCGAGCGCCCGCCGCGACCGCCTGGGCCACGGACTCGGCCATCGCATCGGGCGACAAGGGGATCAGCGCGCCATCGCCCGCGCCGCGGGCGCCGTTCACACATACCTGCATCACCACAGGACAGCACAGACGACGACACACAGGGGGAGGGCCGATGGGAATCGCCATCTGTTCGTTGAAGTGGGACGCCGCCCGGACGGGGCCGCAGAAGATCACGTACGACAGTGACGGCTACCACCTCGTACGGTTTCCGTACCAGGACGCCGAGGAGTCGTACGACCCGTGGAACATGCACGACCCCGGCAAGGGTGCCACGACCCCGTCCCGGTTCCCGGACGCCCGGTCCGGGCTCATCTGGCCGAGCCACGACGGCTGGGGCACCCTGTCGGCGATGATCTTCTGGAAGCCGAACGACCGGCCCACCGAATACCGCGCGCGCTACGTGCGCGATCCGCTCGGTGGCTCCACGGGGTACGACTCGACGGCCACCACCGACTGGGTGCCCACCAGGGGCGGGCAGTACCGGACGCACACCTGGCAGATGTTCGTGCATCCGCAGACACCGGTCGGCCTGAAGATATCGGCACGCGGCGCGGGCGACGTGAAGATCGCCGCGCCGCTCATGTTCGCCGAGTTCAAACTGGCCATCCAGTGGGACGTCTCGACGCCCACGCCCTAGGACGTCACGCCGAGACCAGCGGCCGTTCCCGCCGTGCCCGTGCGCGTGCCATCGCGTCGGGTGTGAGCACCGGGTCCGGCACGACTATTCCGCAGCCCGCGCAGACCGCGCCCGATGAGGGCTCGTGCGCCAGGCCGTGCGTCCAGACGAGGTCGGAGCGGGCGCACACCGGGCAGCCCGTGCCCGGCTCCCGCTCAAGCGCCGCGATCAGCCGGCGCAGTACCTCGGCCAGTGATTCCGATGGGTGGACGCCGGGGTCGTCGCACCAGGC
Organism: Streptomyces sp. NPDC056486; assembly: GCF_042795295.1. Classification (NCBI taxonomy): domain Bacteria; kingdom Bacillati; phylum Actinomycetota; class Actinomycetes; order Kitasatosporales; family Streptomycetaceae; genus Streptomyces; species Streptomyces sp. NPDC056486. Next base: position 29,907 of record NZ_JBHTSF010000023.1, on the reverse strand, counting down.
GACCCCGAACCCTCCCCAGGTGCACCGGTGCCAGTCGTCCACGCTGCCGGGCCGGCGAAGACCGTCGTGCTTCTCCTTGCGGCGGCGCTCCGCGAAGCCCTCCTCGTAGGCGAGCCATACCGCCCGCGCCGCTTCCAGTTCATCGAGCGCGGCCACCAGCCGCGCCGGGTCGGGCGACCGGTCCTCGGGCCCGAAGCCCGCTCGGGAGCTCAGATGGTCCCAGGTCGCCCGGTGGCCGTAAGGGGCGAACCTCTCCAGGCACTTGCGCAGCGAGTACCGTCGCAGTGCCAAATCGCTCAGCGGATCACGCACCTGTCTCGCGAGACTCCGGAATCCGGCCATCGCCCTGCACCTCCGTCGCACGTTCTCGGACGTTGCCGAGTAGACGTATCGACACGCGATTCGGCTCCCTTGTGGCCCATCCGATTTCAGATGGCTGTCATCAGACCCGCGATGAAGAGCCCTGAGCAGTGACGATGTGGTGATTATGGAAAAGCGACGCATGTTCATCTTCCGGGATCGGCAACCCGCCAGTAACCTCCGCCTCAACTTCTCCCCACAGGAGCACAAGCGGAGCCCAGAGGAGCACACATGCGACGACGCATCGTCCGGCTCAGAACCCTCACCGCCACAGCGGCGCTAGCACTTGCCGCGTCCCTCCTCTCGCCGCAGCCGGGGTCGGCCGCCGACGAGCCCCCACCGGCCACCGATTACTGCGAGGGGCAGTGCGCGGACGTCCTTCCGCCCGGCGCGAACGGCAACGCCACACTCGCCGAGATACTCAGCCACCGCGTCTTCGGCACCCAACCCGCTCATGCGAACGACCAGTTGGGACCGTACGACGCGCTCTCCTCCGGCTATCCCTCACTCACCGACGACAAGCTGACGGAGTTCTTCAACGACGCCTCCTTCGGTGTCCGCGACGGCCAGGCCGCCTCCGTCACCAAGCCGCGCGACGACGTGACGATCACCCGGGACAAGAAGTACGGGATCCCGCACATCAAGGGCAGCACGCGCTACGGAACCGAGTTCGGCGCGGGCTTCGCGGCCGGGCAGGACCGGCTCTGGCTCATCGATCTCTTCCGGCACATCGGCCGGGGCGAGCTGACCTCGTTCGCGGGCGGCGCGCTCGCGAACCAGGGCCTGGAGCAGCAGTTCTGGCCACAGGCTCCGTACGAGGAGAAGGACCTGGAGAAGCAGGTCGAGTACATCAGGACGACCCAGGGCGAGCGCGGCAAACAGGCCATGGAGGACGCCCAGGCCTACATCGACGGGCTCAACGCCTACCGCGTGAAGTCCAAGAACGGCCGCTACTTCCCTGGTGAGTACGTCCTGACCGGCAAGATCGACGCGATCACCAACATCGGCGAGATCGCGCCCTTCAAGATCACCGACATGATCGCGCTCGCGTCCGTCGTCGGCGGGCTCTTCGGCAACGGCGGCGGCGGAGAAGTCGACGCTGCCCTCTCGCTCCTCAAGTCACAGCAGAAGTACGGCGTCGAGAAGGGCACGAAGGTCTGGGAGTCCTTCCGCGCCCGCAACGACCCGGAGGCCGTCCAGACCATCCACGACGGCACGAGCTTCCCGTACGCGGGCAAGCCGGCCGACGCGCGCGGCACCGCGATGCCCGACGCCGGTTCGGTCGAGCGCGAACAGCTCGTCTTCGACCGTGAGGGCGGCGCCAAGACCGCGGCCAAGGACCCGGTGAAGGCGCCCAAGAAGCTCGAACCGCTCCAGGGGATGTACGACGACGGGGTGCTGCCCGCCGACCTGTTCAAGAAGGACGGCCAGAAGAAGGGCATGTCGAACGCCCTCGTCGTCTCCGCGAAGCACACCGCGAGCGGCAACCCGGTCGCCGTATTCGGCCCGCAGACGGGCTACTTCGCTCCCCAGCTCCTCATGCAGCAGGAGCTGCAGGGCCCCGGCATCAGCGCGCGCGGCGTCTCCTTCGCGGGCGTCGGCATGTACGTCCAGCTGGGGCGCGGCCAGGACTACGCCTGGTCGGCCACGTCCGCAGGGCAGGACATCACGGACACGTACGCCGTCGAGCTCTGCGAACCGGGCGGCGGCGCGCCCACCAAGCAGTCCACCCACTACCTCCACCACGGCACCTGCACCCCCATGGAGAAGCTGGAGCGCAAGAACGCCTGGAAGCCGACCCTCGCCGACTCCACGGCGGCGGGCTCCTACCGCATGCAGGTGTTCCGCACGAAGTACGGCGTCGTGACGCACCGCGCGAGCGTCGAGGGCAAACCGGTCGCGTACGTCTCGCTGCGCTCCACCTACCGCCACGAGGCCGACTCGATCATCGGCTTCCAGATGCTCAACGACCCGACGTACGTCAAGGACGCCTCGACCTTCAAGAAGGCCGCCGAGAACATCAGCTACGCCTTCAACTGGTTCTACGCCGACTCGCGCGACACCGCCTACTACAACAGCGGCGCCAACCCGGAGCGCGCCAATGACATCGACCCCGCCCTGCCCGTCAAGGCCCAACAGGCCTATGAATGGCAGAACTTCGAGCCGGAGAACAACACCTCGGCGCAGACCCCGTCGGCTCAGCACCCGCAGTCCGTCAACCAGGACTACTACATCTCCTGGAACAACAAGCAGGCCAAGGACTTCAGCACGGCGGGCTTCGGCATCAGCGCCGTCCACCGCGGTGACCTGCTCGACGGACGGGTGAAGAAGCTCACCGAGAAGGGCGGCGTCACGCGGGCATCGCTGACCCAAGCCATGTCCGAGGCGGCGGTCACCGACCTGCGCGGCGAACAGGTGCTTCCCGAACTGCTCAAGGTGGTGCGGAGCAAGCCCGTCACCGACCCCGGGCAGGCCAAGGCCGTACAGCAGTTGGAGGCGTGGCAGAAGGCCGGGGCGCAGCGCAACCAGACGGCGGCGGGCTCCAAGAAGTACGCCCACCCCGACGCCGTACGCATCATGGACGCCTGGTGGCCCCTCCTTGTCGAGGCCGAGTTCAAGCCGGGCATGGGCAAGGATCTTTACGACGCGCTGACGGCGCAGCTCGGCACCGACGAGTCACCCTCCGCCGGGCACGGACCGACCGGGGCGCACGCCGGATCGGCCTTCCAGTACGGCTGGTGGGGCTTCGCGGACAAGGATCTGCGGGCGGTGCTCGGAGAGCCCGTGAAGGGCGAGCTCGGCGAGAAGTACTGCGGCGAGGGGAAGCTGGACGCCTGCCGTGACGCACTCCTGGCCACCCTCACGCAGGCCGTCGCCAAGCCCGCGAACGAGGTATATCCCGGGGACGCGAGCTGCTCGGCGGGCGACCAGTGGTGCGCGGACTCGGTCATCCACCGGGCGCTCGGCGGCATCACGCACGGGCCGATCCAGTGGCAGAACCGGCCCACGTACCAGCAGGTCGTCGAGTTCCCCAAGCACCGCTAACAGAAAAGGAGTTACGTCCGGGGGATCCGCCCTGCGGCGAACACGACACGCGCCAGCTCTTCGTGGCAGATGTCGCTGTGCGCGCCGGCGGGCGGACCCCCGCGCCGCACCACCGCCGACACGTCCACGCTCACGCACCCCTTGGCGGGGATGGCCCGGCCGAGCTTGACGCGCTTGGCGCCGTCCACCGCCCGGACGCCGTTGTACCCGATGGCGCCCCAGCGCTCCCAGATGCCGAGGAAGGTCGAGGAGTCCCCGGCGAGCTTCGACGCCAGGGGGTAGATCTTGCCCAGGGCGTCGTCGTGGTGGGAGTAGCAGGCGACCAGGGGGCCGTCGATCCGCCGCTGCACCCCGTGGAGCGCGCCGCCGCGTGAGGGAGCGTGCGGAAGTCGCTTGGAGAACGCGTAGTGCGAGAACGCCCCTTGGAGCAGCGTGGTGGACTTCACGGTACGCACCGACGCGGGCATCCCGCGCAGCGCGTACGACACGAGCCGGGCGCCGAAGCTGTGCCCGACGAGATGCACCCGCACGTTCGGCGCCTCGCGGGCGAGCAGCCCGATCGCCGGGCCGAGACCCAGCTGGCCGACCGATCCCGCCCGGCGCTTCATGGCGTAGTAGGTGGCCTGGCGCAGGAGTTCGTGCGCCCCGTTCCAGAGCCGTTTGCGCAGACTGCCGAAGAGTTCCTGCTGCCCGGTGCCCTCCATCGCCGCGGCGAATATCTGACAGACCTCGACCGCGTCGTCGGTCAGCATGGCGGGCACGCCCGTCCAGGTGTCGTCGGCGAAGCGGTGGGCGGCGCTGTTCTGATGCACGGCCACGAGGTTGCGTACGAGGCGTCCGTACTCGTAGAGGCGCGTCGGCACCTCGGATCGCTCCGCCAACAGCGCGCCGATCCGGCGGAGTTCGGCTTCACCGTCGGGGAACGTGCCTGACAGGAGGCGCATGGTCGGCTCGTCGAGCAGAGGTCCCGCGCCCGGCGTCGGGCCCGCCCCGGTGGTCGTGACCGAGGGCTCGAAGTCCGGGATGCGCTCGTCGGGGAAGCGGATGGCGGGCCAGAGCACGCCCACGTATCCCAGGCGTACGCGCGGTCCCGCGAGGTCCTGGCACGGCGTGAAGAAGCGCCGGTAGAGGTCGGTTGCCATGTCTTGGTCGTTGTTCCAGCCGTGCGCGAGGACGAGGAGATCGGTGACGCGCTCACGGGGCACCTCGGCGATGAGGCGGTCGCGCTGCGTGGTGTCGACGTCCCCGTCGGCGTCGAAGGTCAGTTCCCAGTAGGGCTCCACACGACCATCGTCGCGCGGCCCCGGTGTACTGACCAGATGTCTCGCAGGGGAAGCTACGCCAGCTCACGCTCGCGCGTTTCCGGCAGCGCGAGAACACACACCAGGGACACGACCGCCATCGCGCTCACGTACCAGCCCACCGACGAGGAACCGAACGCGGACTGCAGCCGCGTCGCCACCAGAGGAGAGACCGCGCCGCCGAGCACGCCGCCCAGGTTGTAGGCGAGCGAGGCGCCCGAGTAGCGCACGTTCGTGCCGAACAGCTCCGGCAGATACGCGCCCATCGGCCCGTACACCACGCCCATGCAGAACAGCGCGCCGCCGATCGCCAGGGCCATGAGCACCGGCTGCTCGGTGTCCAGGAGCGGGAAGAGCACCAGGCCCCACACCACCGCGAGCCCGGCGCCCGCGAGGATCAGCTTGCGCCGTCCCGCGGCGTCGGAGCGGGTCGCGGCGAGCCACGTACCGGCCGCGAGGAAGAGGCAGGCGACCAGCGAGAGGCCCAGCATGGTGTTGCGGGAGACGCCCAGGGTGCCGGTGGAGTAGGCGAGGCAGTATGTCGTCGCCGTGTAGAAGAGGCCGTACGCGACGATCATCCCGCCCGCGCCGAGAAGCAGTTCGCGCGGATAGCGCCGCAGCACGTCGAGCGTGGGGACCTTGCTGGCCTCCTGCGCGTCCATGACCTTCGCGAAGACCGGCGTCTCGCTGATGCGCATGCGCACGAAGAGTCCGACGCCGACAAGGAGGAAGGAGAGCAGGAACGGCACGCGCCAGCCCCAGGAGCGGAACGCGTCGTCGGAGAGGACGGCGGAGAGCAGCCAGAAGACACCGGTCGCCGCGAAGAACCCGACGGACGGGCCGAGTTGGGGGAAGGCCGCGTACATCCCGCGCTTCTTCTTCGGCGCGTGCTCCACCGCGAGCAGCGCGGCCCCGCCCCACTCGCCGCCGAGCCCGATGCCTTGCAGGAAGCGCAGCAGGATCAGCAGGATCGGCGCCCAGATCCCCAACGTGCTGTAGCCGGGCAGGAGCCCGACGAGCGCCGTCGAAAGACCCATGAGCAGCAGCGAGGCCACGAGCACCGACTTGCGCCCGACCCGGTCGCCGAAGTGCCCGAAGATCACCGAGCCGATGGGCCGCGCCGCGAACGCCACCGCGTAGGTGGAGAAGGACGCGAGGGTGGCGTTGACCGGGTCCAGGGTCGGGAAGAACGCCTCGTTGAGGACGAGTGCGGCGGCCGTGCCGTAGATGTAGAAGTCGTAGAACTCGATGGCCGTCCCGATGAACGACGCCACGGCCACGCGGCGCAGGCTCTCGGAACTCCCGTCCGGCTGGAGGTCGGCGTCCGGCTGAGGGCCGGCGTCCTGCGGGGACTTGTCTGGTGAGATCGCGTCGCTGTGCACGAGCGGCACTCTCACGGTGGATGTAGGGACCAGTCAATACCTCGAACGGCTCGTCTCGGTCATTGAGACTGGCGGTGAGCTGCGGTGACGCGGTGCAGATGGATGAGGATGTCGTGCGTCGGCGCGAGCCGGATCTTGTGGGGTCCGTCCGGGAAAGCCGTCCCGATGCTCTGGGTGAGTCGGCCCTTGCCAAGCCACTTCCTGGCGGCCGCCGGGGCGGTCCGCATGTCGAGGAAGTAGTCGTCGTGGCGCACTTTGTCGAGCGTGTACTCGTTCATGCCGCGCGTGGCCGCGCCGACGGTGCGGGGCTTCCACACCTCGGAGTCCGCGCTCTGCGCCATGAGCGACCCGCGATCGAAGGTGAACCCGATGCTGACGTACCGCTCACCGAGCCTGTCCCGCAGGAAGGCGCCCTGCATCTTCGGGTACCGGGGGTCGTAACTCTCGTACCCCACATGGGCGTTGTGGGCCGACAGAAGCACCTTGTCGCCGGTGCGCCGCTGCCACCACGCGGTGTTCTGTGCCATCAGACGGTCGCGGTAGAGCATGCCGTCCCTGACCCCCTCAGGAGTCTCGAAGGGGAAGGCGTAGACCGTGGCGGTCTGCGAGATGGACCGTGCGTGGTGGAGCACGAAGGTGAACTCCCGGTCATTCGCGACGGGTTGGAGGTCCTTCAACAGCTTCAGCGCCTCCCGCGCCTTCCCGGCCAGCTTCCGCCGCTCCTCCAGCGGTCTGGCCATGTACGCGTCCCCGTCCGCGAGGCGGCGGATCGGCGCGTACAGCTCGGTGATCCTCGACAGCAGGTCGGGGTCGTTCGCGCGGACGTAGTCCTCCACCCCGTCGAACAGCTCATGTCCGAGCTCCGGGTAGTTGAGGTCGTCGCCCAGGAAGCGCACCTGGCGGTCCGGGTGCTTGTCGTTGTACGCGCGCATCCACGTCAGGAGCTCGACGTACTCCTCGGTGTCCCAGGGCGTCTTCGCCAGCTCCTTGTGGACGAGTTCGCGCACGTCTCCCTCGCCCCCGCGCACGTACGCGTCGAAGCGCAGCCCCGTTGTCCAGCTGACCTCCTGGGCGAAGGTGGTGAACCCCTTCTCCTCCACGAGATAGCGGAACATCCGGTCCTTCATGGTGAAGAACTCGTGCGAACCATGTGTGGCCTCACCCAGGCCCACCACAGAAGCATCACCCACCATCCGGCCCATCGCCCGCAGGTCCTTCGTGGAGCCGCCCGGGTCGGTCGAGCGCAGGGGGTGGGCCACGCGTTCGATCGCCGGGACCGGGTCCGCGTTCCGGGGCTTGGCCTGGGCGGGCTGGGGGGCGATTAGCACCCCCAGTCCGAGCGTGCCCGCCAGTGCCAGGGGGACTGCGCGGCGTGCCGTCCGTGCCATGCCGGATCTCCTCAACTCGGGTGTACGGAGCTGAAGATCACGATCCCGGTCCGCCAGGGGTGTCTGCCATCCAGCAGGCACCCCTCTCGCGGGTGGGGCCTTCCCCCTACGGGGCACGCTCACGGATAGCGCAGATACCGCCTCCGCACGGCACGGAAGCGCGTGAGGTCGTCCTGCCAGGCGGCCGCCACCTCGTCCGTGTCCGCGCCCGCGTCGATCATGGTGCGGACCCGCGTCGAACCCGTCAGCTTGTCGATCCAGTTGTCCGAGCGCCAGGCGAAACCGCTCCACACCTTCTTGGCGGTCACCAGGAGCGCGATGCCGGTGCGGACCGGGTCGTACGACTCCCTGTCGTGGACGTGGAGCTGGACGCCGCCGATCGTCTTGCCCTGGAACTTGGAGAACGTCGGCGCGAAGTAGGCCTCCCTGAAGTGCACCCCGCGCAGGCCCACGTCATTGGCGGCGGCCGCCCACTTCCGGTCGATGCCCTCCGCGCCGAGCAGCTCGAAGGGGCGGGTCGTGCCGCGCCCCTCGGAGAGGTTCGTGCCCTCGAAGAGACAGGTGCCGCTGTAGACCAGGGCGGTGTCGGGCGTGGGCATGTTCGGGCTCGGCGGCACCCACGGCAGCTCGGAGGCGTCGTAGAAGTCCGAGCGCTTCCACCCCGTCATCCGTACGGTCTCCAGGTGGGCCGGGCGCTCCAGGAACTCGCCGTTGAACAGCAGCGCGAGCTCCGTCACCGTCATCCCGTGCGCCTGCGCTATCGGCTGCCGCCCGACGAACGTCGCGAACTCCTTGTGCAGGACGGGCCCGTACGCGCCGCGCCCCGTGACCGGATTCGGCCGGTCGAGGACGACGAACCGCTTGCCCGCGAGCTCGGCGGACTCCATGCAGTCGAAGAGCGTCCAGATGTACGTGTAGAAGCGTGCCCCCGCGTCCTGGATGTCGAAGACGATCGTGTCGACGTGGGCGGCCGTGAAGATGTCGGCAAGGGCCTTGCCGCTCTTCTGGTACGTGTCGTAGACGGGGAGCCCGGTCGCCGGGTCGTCGTGGCGCCCTTCGGAGCCGCCCGCCTGAGCCGTCCCCCGGAAGCCGTGCTCGGGGCCGAACACCGCGACCAGGTCCACGCGCTCGTCCGCGTGCATGACGTCGACGATGTGGCGTACGTCCCTGGTGACGCCGGTGGGGTTGGTGACGATGCCGACCCGCTCCCCGTCCAGGAGCGCGTAGCCGTCGGCGGCAAGGCGCTCGAAGCCGGTGCGCAACCGCCGCCCTGTGCCCGATCCGCCGCCTCCCGCGGCGGCGGGGGCCGCCGATGTGGTGAGGGCCGATGCGGTGGTGGCCGCGAGCAGGCCCCGCCTGGACAGGCTGCGTCGGGACAGGTTCATGCAGAGACCTCCGTGAGCGCGGTGGCTGTCATGGCCACGCACGCTAGCGCGCGGACCCCCGCCGGGGAACGAACCTGGCTGCCCGACCCCCTTCCATACCTACATACCGACTGGTTAGTCTGCGATCACAGTGGAGCCGCAGTCGAAGGAGACTGATCGTGGAGACCCTGCAGGACAAGGGAGTCGTCGTCACCGGTGCCGGAGGCGGGATCGGGGCCGCGCTGGCCCGCCGGTTCGCCGCCGCCGGGGCGCGCGTCGTGGTCAACGACCTGGACGCCACCAAGGCCAAGGCGGTGGCCGACGAGATCGGCGCCGTCGCCGTGCCGGGCGACGCGTCCACGATCGTGCCGGAGGCGAGAGAGGCCCTCAGCGGCACCGTCGACGTGTACTGCGCCAACGCGGGCCTCGGCTCCGGCGGCTCCGAGGCCGCGCCCGAGGAAGTCTGGGCCGCCGCCTGGGACGTCAACGTCATGGCCCACGTCCGCGCGGCCCACGCGCTGCTCCCCGAGTGGCTGGAGCGCGGCAGCGGCCGTTTCGTCTCCACCGTGTCGGCGGCAGGCCTGCTCACCATGATCGGCGCCGCGCCCTACAGCGTCACCAAGCACGGCGCGTACGCCTTCGCCGAGTGGCTCTCGCTCACCTACCGGCACCGCGGGATCAACGTCCACGCGATCTGCCCCCAGGGCGTGCGCACCGACATGCTCGCCGCCACCGGCACCGCGGGCGACCTCGTGCTCACGCCGACCGCGATCGAGCCCGGTGACGTCGCGGACGCGCTCTTCGCCGGGATCGAGGAGAACCGCTTCCTGATCCTGCCGCACCCCGAGGTCGCCGAGTACTACCGCATCCGCGCCGCCGAGCCGGACAAATGGCTCACCGGCATGAACCACATCCAGCAGAAGTGGGAGGCGACGGAGCAGTGAGCGACGCGACCCCCACGGCGTCGGACGTGATCCCGACCGCGTCCGTCGCGCCCCCGACCGCGTCCGTCTACGCCGCCAAGCCCTGGCTCGGCCGCCTCAACGAGGCCCAGCGCGCCCCGGTCGAACCCGCCGAGTCCCTCGTGCACGCCTTCCGCGCCTCGGTGCTCAGGGCCCCCGAGCACACGGCCCTCGCCTACTTCGACGGCCGCCTGAGCTACCGCGAGGTGGACGCCCTCACCGACTCCGTCGCCGGACACCTGGCCGCGCGCGGGCTCGCGCGGGGCGAGAGGGTCGCGATCCTCCTGCAGAACACCCCGCACTTCGTGATCGCGCTGCTCGGTGCGTGGAAGGCGGGCGCCACGGTCGTGCCGGTGAACCCGATGTACAAGTCGGCGGAGGTCGGTCACGTCCTCGCGGACGCCGACGTGACCGCGCTGATCTGCTCGGACCGCGCATGGGAGACGTATCTGCGCGAGAGCGCCGCGCCCTCGCCCGTACGCATCGTGCTCACCGCGTGTCAGCTCGATCTGCAGACCCGGAACGACACGCGCGTCCTGGACTTCGAACGCCTCCCGCAGGCCGCCGATGCCGAGGACCTGGTGGCGGTCGCGCGGCAGGGACTTCCCGCCCCCGGAGACCGCAGGCTCGGCCCTTCCGACATCGCCCTGATCAGCTATACGTCGGGCACGAGCGGCACCCCCAAGGGCGCCATGAACACCCACGGCAACATCACCTACAACGCCGAGCGGCAGCGCACCGGCTCCGGCATCCCCGAAGGCGCCTGCTACTTCGCGATGGCGCCGCTCTTCCACATCACGGGCATGGTCGCGCAGGTCGCGGGCGCCCTGACCAACGCGGGCACCCTCGCGCTCGCCTACCGCTTCGAGGCCGGGGTGGTCCTCGACGCCTTCGCCGAGCACCGGCCCGCGTACACCGTGGGCCCCTCCACGGCCTTCATGGCGCTCGCCGCCCACCCCTCCGCCACGCGGGAGCACTTCGACTCCTTCGCGATGATCTCCTCGGGCGGTGCGCCGCTGCCGCCCGCGCTCGTGGAGAAGTTCCGCGCGAGCCTTGGCCCCTACCTTCACAACGGCTACGGCCTCACCGAGTGCACCGCACCCTGCGCCTCCGTGCCGCCGGGCCTCGAGGCCCCGGTCGACCCGGTGTCCGGCACGCTGGCCGTCGGAGTTCCCGGCCCGGAGACGGTCGTCAGGATCGTCGACGACCATGGTGCGGACGTGCCCTTCGGGGAGCAGGGCGAGATCACCGTGCGCGGCCCGCAGGTCGTGCCCGGGTACTGGAAGCGCCCCGACGCCACGGACGAGGCGTTCCCCGACGGCGAGCTGCGCACCGGCGACATCGGCTTCATGGACGCCGAGGGCTGGCTCTATGTGGTCGACCGCAAGAAGGACATGATCAACGCGTCCGGTTTCAAGGTCTGGCCGCGCGAGGTGGAGGACGTCCTCTACAGTCACCCGGCGGTCCGTGAGGCGGCGGTCATCGGCGTCCCCGACGACTACCGCGGCGAGACGGTCAAGGCCTTCGTCAGCCTGCGGCCGGGGGCCGACGCGGCACCGGACGATCTTGCCGCGTACTGCAAGGAGCGGCTCGCCGCCTACAAATACCCGCGCGTGGTCGAGATCCTGCCGGAACTCCCGAAGACCACAAGTGGGAAGATCCTCCGGCGGGAACTGCGTTCCCACCACAACACGGGCTCTCGGCAAGACGAGAGCTAGCAAACTCGAAAGGCAGGTGGCGGCAGTGGCCAGGACGACGGACGGTGACGGCACGCCCGTCCCTCAGCGGCTGCTCGCCGCCGCCACGCGGCTCTTCGCCGACCGCGGCTACGACCGCACATCGGTGCAGGAGATCGTGGAGTCGGCAGGCGTCACCAAGGGCGCGCTCTACCACTACTTCGGATCCAAGGACGATCTCCTGCACGAGGTGTACGCACGCGTTCTGCGCGTGCAGCAGGAGCGTCTCGACGCCTTCGCGGACTCCGACGCGCCCATCGAGCAGCGGGTGCGGGACGCGGCGGCGGACGTGGTCGTCACGACGATCGACAACCTCGACGACGCCTCGATCTTCTTCCGCTCCATGCACCACCTGAGCCCGGAGAAGAACAAGCAGGTGCGCTCCGAGCGCCGCCGCTACCACGAGCGGTTCCGCGCGCTGATCGTGGAGGGCCAGAAAGCCGGCGTCTTCTCCGAGGCGACCCCCGCGGACCTGGTGGTGGACTACCACTTCGGCTCGGTCCACCACCTGTCCACCTGGTACCGCCCGGGCGGCCCCCTCACCCCACAACAGGTCGCCGACCACTTGGCGGACCTGCTGCTGAGGGCACTGCGGCCGTGATATTCAGCCCGTCCGGCGTTTGAGGACGAACTCGGCGAAGCCGGTGATCGACGGCGCCGGGGGCCTCCGGCCCGCTACAGGTACTTCTTGAGCTCCCGACGGGCCAGCGACCGCTGATGCACCTCATCAGGCCCGTCAGCCAGTCGCAGCGTCCTCGCGGCGGCCCACAGCTCAGCGAGCGGGAAGTCCTGACTTACACCCCCCGCGCCGTACAGCTGGACGGCCTGGTCCAGGATGCCGACGACCGTGCGCGGCGTGGCGATCTTGATGGACTGGATCTCCGTGTGCGCGCCCTTGTTGCCGACGGTGTCCATCAGCCACGCGGTCTTCAGGACGAGCAGCCGCAGCTGCTCCACCGCGACGCGGGCGTCCGCGATCCACTCCTGGACGACACCCTGCTGTGCGAGGGGCTTGCCGAAAGCCGTACGCGCCACCGCCCGCTGACACATCAGCTCGATGGCCCGCTCGGCCATGCCGATGAGCCGCATGCAGTGGTGTATACGGCCGGGACCCAGGCGCGCCTGGGCGATGGCGAAGCCGCCGCCCTCCTCGCCGATCAGGTTGCTCACGGGCACCCGGGCCCGGTCGAAGACGACCTCGGCGTGCCCGCCGTGGGAGTGGTCCTCGTAGCCGTACACCTGCATCGCGCGCCGTACCTCGACACCCGGGGTGTCGCGGGGCACGAGCACCATCGACTGCTGGCGGCGCGGGTCGGCGCCCTCGGGGTCCGTCTTGCCCATCAGGATGAAGATCTGGCAGTCGGGGTTCATCGCCCCGGAGATGTACCACTTGCGCCCGGTGATGACGTACTCGTCGCCTTCACGCTCGATGAGCGTGGTGATGTTCGTGGCGTCGGACGAGGCCACTTCCGGCTCGGTCATCGCGAACGCCGACCGGATCTCACCGGCGAGCAGCGGCTCCAGCCACTGCTTCTTCTGCTCGTCGTTCCCGAACTGGGCGAGCACCTCCATGTTGCCGGTGTCCGGGGCGGCGCAGTTCAGCGCGGTGGGCGCCAGGTGCGGGGAGCGCCCGGTGATCTCGGCGAGCGGGGCGTACTGGAGGTTGGTGAGCCCGGCGCCGTGCTCGGCGTCCGGCAGGAAGAGGTTCCAGAGACCCTGGCTGCGGGCCTCGGCCTTCAGCTCGCCGACGATGGCCGGGGTGTCCCAGGGCGAGGCGAGCTGGGCGCGCTGCTCATCGGCGATCTGCTCCGCCGGGTAGACGTGCTCGTCCATGAAGGTGAGGAGCTTGTCGCGCAGCTCTTCGGTGCGGGCGTCGAATGCGAAGTCCATGGCTGTCTCAGCCTTCCTGTCGTCCTTGGAGGGTGGTGAGGCCGTGCTCGATGAAGACGGGGACCAGCTCCCCGATGCGGTCGAAGCCCGCTCCGACCGTCTGGCCGAGCGTGTACCGGTAGTGGATGCCCTCCAGGATCACGGCGAGCTTGAACCACGCGAACGCCGTGTACCAGGAGACCGCGGAGACGTCGCGCCCCGAGCGCGCGGCGTACCGTTCGATCAGCTCGGCGGCCTCCGGGTGCCCGGGCGCGCCCGCCGTGGTGCTGATGGGGGAGTCGGGGAGCTCAAGCTTGGTGCTGTACATGACGAGCAGGCCCAGGTCGGTGAGCGGATCGCCGAGCGTGGACATCTCCCAGTCGAGAATCGCCTTGATCTGGTCGCCCTCGCCGATCAGGACGTTGTCGAGCCGGTAGTCGCCGTGCACGACGGTGGCCGCGGGGGATGCGGGCAGCTGCCGCCCCAGGGCGGCGTGCAGCTCGTCGATGCCCGCGAGGTCGCGGTTGCGCGAGGCGTCAAGCTGCTTGCCCCAGCGGCGCAGCTGCCGGTCGAGGAAGCCGTCGGGCCGCCCGAAGTCACCGAGGCCGACCGCCTGCGGGTCCACGGAGTGCAGGTCGACGAGGGTGTCGACGAGCCCGAGGACCGCGGCACGGGTGCGCTCGGCGCCCAGCGGCGCCAGCTCCTCGGCGGTGCGGAACGGGGTGCCGTCCACGAACTCCATGACGTAGAAGGGCGCGCCGAGCACGGCGTCGTCCTCGCAGAGCAGCAGAGGCGTCGGCACCGGCACAGCGGTCCCGTGCAGCGCGCTGATCACCCGGTGCTCGCGCTTCATGTCGTGCGCGGTCGCCAGTACGTGCCCGAGGGGTGGCCGCCGTACGACCCAGCGTGAGGCGCCGTCCGTCACCGCGTACGTGAGATTCGACCGGCCGCCCTCGATGAGCCGGGCGGAGAGCGGCCCGGCGACGAGGCCAGGACGCACACTGTCCAGATGGCCGCGCAACTGGTCGAGATCGAGGCCTGGTGGATGGTCTGAGCTCATCTTCGCTCCTGGTCGGACGGTCGTCGTCGAATGCCGCGCTGCGATGCGCTGACGTTCATGATGCCGACCAGTCGGTATGTAGTCCAGAGCGCAGGGGGAACGTGATCGGGATCGCGGCGGCGCCAGGGCCGCCGGACATGGCGATCCCCCGCCACAGACTGCCGGTCGGCGCCCGCGCGGGGGAAGTCGGCAAGGAACCTCAGTGATCGTCCCAGTGGCCGTCGTGCGCCGCGTGCCGGTGTCCGTCGTGGACGTAGTCGACGTGGTCGCCGTGCAGTACCGAGCTGTGCCCGCAGCCCTCGCCGTGCTTGTGGTCGTGCGCATCGTGGACGGCGTGCTCGGCGGGCTCGCACTCGTCATAGTGGCCGGAGTGCAGGCGGTGCATGTGGCCGTCGTGCGCGTAGTCGACGTGGTCGCCGTGCGGCACCTCCGGGTGCCCGCAGGCCGGGCCGTGGACGTGCTCGTGTACGGGATGTTCGTGGTGGAGCGTGGTCATGGCGCGTGCACCTCTGTGGGAGCTGTGGGAGGGGAGTGACTCTCTCAGGCTAGTACTCGATGCCCGTTTGATGGGGATATGGAAGCCTTGTTGATGTTTCAGCTTTCCCCCACTGCGTACTCCAAGGAAGCCGACCCCATGAAGGCGATCAGCTACCGCCGGTACGGCGGACCCGAAGTCCTCGAGTACGGCGATGTGCGCGACCCCAAGGTCGGCCCCGACTCCGTCCTGGTGAAAGTCCGGGCCGCGTCGGTGAACCCCGTCGACTGGAAGTGCATGGCAGGTCACCTCGACAGCATCCTCGACCCCGTCTACCCGGTGATCCCGGGCTGGGACGTCGCGGGTGTCGTGGTGCAGCCGGGCGCCTCCGTTCCCGAGTTCGCGGTCGGGGACGAGGTCATCGGCTACGTACGCGAGGACTTCCTCTCGCGCGGCACCTTCGCCGAGTACGTCGCCGCCCCCGTGCGCACCCTCGCCCGTAAGCCGCGCAACCTCACCTTCGCCGAGGCGTCAGGGCTTCCGCTCGCCGGGCTCACCGCCTACCAGGTGATCACCAAGGCGCTCGCGGTGACGGAGGGCGACGTCGTCCTCGTGCACGCGGCGGCAGGCGGCGTCGGCTCGATCGCCGTCCAGCTGGCCCGGCACGCGGGCGCCCGCGTCATCGGCACCGCGAGCGAGCGCAACCACGACTACCTGCGCGAGCTCGGAGCGGAACCGGTCACCTACGGCGACGGTCTGGCCGAACGCGTACGCGCCCTCGCGCCGGAGGGTGTGGACGCCGCCTTCGACACGGTCGGCGGCGACACCCTCAAGGTGTCAGCCGAGCTCCTCGCGCCCGACGGGCGTCTCGCGTCGATCGCGGACGGCGCGGTGATCGGCCTGGGCGGCCACTACTGCTTCGTACGTCCCGACGCCGACGACCTCCAGCACCTGACGCAGCTCGTGGAGCAGGACGTCGTCACGGTCCACGTCTCCGAGACGTTCCCGCTGGAGCGGGCGGCGGACGCGTACCGCCGGAACGCGGAGGGCCGCACGCGGGGCAAGATCGTCGTCACGGTGGACTGGGCGACCGAGGACGGGCCCACCACGGACTGAGGGCTCAGAACACCATGACCGTCGCGCACGCGGCGAGCGCCATCGTGCACAGCGCGGCCGTCGCCGCGGCCCGTGCCGGAAGCCGCAGCGGCCTGTTGGTGGCGGCGAGCTCGGTCATCCTGCGGTGGGCCACGCCCAGAAAGCCGAGCCACAGGAGCAGGCAGAGGGCGCAGGCGACGACGGCCACCGCGGTGGTTCCCTCCTGCAGGGCGGCCCGCGCCGCGAGGACCGCCGCCACGGTGCAGGACAGGGTCGTACGCCGCCACGCGAGCCTCGTACGCTCCGGCTGCAGCCCGGGATCGCGGTCCGGAACCCGCGCCTCGTCCCCCTCGTCGCCCTCGGCCCCCTCGTTCCGGGCCGTCACCCCTCCCACCCGAAGAGCACGACGACGACCATGGCGAGCGCCACGACCGCGACGGCCAGGCTCAGGACGGTCGGGAAGCGCGAGACGGGCAGATCGGCGCCGCGCCGCATGGCCCGCTCGCAGCGCACCCAGTGGTTGACCGCGCGCAGCGAGCTGAGCACGCCCGCTGCGAGCAGGGCGAGGGCGAGCCCGATGCGCCACCCCCAGCGCAGATCGGGCAGGAACTGGTCCACCGCGAAACCGCCGCCGATGAGGGCGAGCGCGGTGCGCAGCCAGGCGAGGAAGGTGCGTTCGTTGGCGAGCGAGAAGCGGTAATCGGGGGTGTCGCCCTCGTCGCGGATCCGCTCGGGCGCGAACCACAGGCGGAGGGTCTGTACGAAGTTGCTCACCGGCCGACCCTAGCTGGCGCGATATTCCCGCAGCCGTTCGTACGCGGCGAGCCCGTCCGGCACCCACGCCCACTCGCCGAGCCGCTGGTCCAGCTCCGCGTCGGTGAGGAAGGTGTGCCAGGCGACCTCCTCGACCTGCGGGTTCACGGGCAGGTCGCAGCGCACCTCGTAGAGGTACGACCACCAGGTGTGCCCCGCGCCGTCGTCGTACAGGAACTTGAACAGCGGTGTGGGGCGCGGGAGCCCCTCGACCCCGAGCTCCTCCTGTGCCTCGCGCAGGGCGGCGTCGGCGTAGGACTCGCCGGCCCCGACGACACCGCCGACGAACATGTCGTACATCGAGGGGTAGACCAGCTTGATCGGCGTGCGCCGGTGCACGAAGACGCGCCCTTCGGCGTCCCGCGCCTGGATGAACACGCAGCGGTGGCGCAGGCCGCGCGCGTACGCCTCACCGCGCGGGGCCTCACCGACGACCTCGTCGTTCTCGTCGACGATGGCCAGGATCTCTTCACCGGGGTCGGGCGCGGTCCTGTCGTTCGTCGTCATGCGGACCATCCAACCTCACGGTCATACCGACCTTTCAACCTCACTGACCCATGACGTACTTCACGGTGGGTCCCGCGGTCCAGCCGCCGTCGACGGCGAGCTCCGCGCCGGTCACGTACGAGGCCGCGTCGGAGAGCAGGAAGATCATGGCGCCCGCGATCTCGTGCGGCTCGCCGACCCGGCCCATCGGGGTGTTGGGGTACTTGCCCTCGCCCTTCTCGATGCCCACCTGCGCGGTCATCGGGGTGTACGTCATGCCCGGGTGGACGGAGTTGACGCGGATGCGGGCCGTGCCGAGCTCCACGGCGCCAATCTTGGTGAGGCCGCGCACGCCCCACTTGGACGCGCCGTAACCGGCGGTGAGCGCGAGGCCCATGAGCCCGGCCGCCGATGAGATGTTGACGATGGACCCGCCGCCGGCCTCCTTCATGGCCGGGATGACGCTCTTCATGCCGATGAAGACGCCCGTGAGGTTGATGTCGAGGACCTTGCGGAAGTGCTCGACCGACTCCGACTCCAGGAACTGGCCCGTGGAGATACCGGCGTTGTTGACCAGGCCGTGGATCCCCCCGAACTCGGCGACCGCGAGCTCCACGACACGCTGCCAGTCCTCCTCCGACGTCACGTCGTGGTGCGCGAAGCGTGCGCGCTCGCCGAGCTCGGCGGCGGTGACCTCGCCCTCCTTGTCTAGGACGTCGGTGAGGACGACGTTCGCACCGGCGGCGACCGCCTGGCGTGCGGCCTCGGCGCCGAGGCCGCGGGCGGCGCCGGTGATGACGACGGTCCTGCCGGTGAGGTCGTGCGCTTGGCTCATGGTTCTCTCCGTGGGGCTGGGGCCCGCAGCAGGGCCGTGGTGGTCTCGACGAGGTCGGCGAGGAAGAGGTCCTCGCCGGTCAGGGGGGTGGTGCCGGCCAGGTACTGACGGGCGCGGTCGGCCATGGCGGCGCCGACCAGGCTGAGGGCCAGGTCCAGGCGTTCGAGCCGGAGCGGCTCCGGGAGCGCGGTGAGGCAGTCCTCGACGCGGCCGATCAGGTCCCAGTAGACGGTGCCGTCGATGGTGGGATGCGGGGTGCGGGTGCGCACGCCGCTCTCGTGGCTGAGCTGGGCCGAGATGCGCAGACAGCGGCGGCCCCGCTCGGTGCGCAGCTCGGTGGCCTCCGCCGCCACGAGGGCGCACAGGAGCCCGCGGAGTCCGTCCGGGGCCCGGCTCAGCTCCGCGGTGAGCACCTTCTCCGTGCGGGTCTGGCGCTCGGCCATGACGGCGTCGAGCAGGCCCGACCTGCTGCCGAAGTGGTACTGCACGGCGGAGGGGTTGCTCTGCCCGGCGAGCCGGACTATGTCCCGCAGCTGCGCGCCGTGCACGCCCTGCGCCGCGAAGACTTCCTCTCCCGCGCGGATCAGTTTTTCCCGGGTCTCGGGTCCTGAGGTCCTGGCCATGGAGCCATGGTAATGCTGGCCATTATTAAAAGCGAGGTGCTGTTCACCGAGCCAGACGGTTGACGCCGCCCCCGCGGTTACTCAGGATCTGAACTCACCAGTAAGTCCCTGCTGAGGAGGAACCCCCGGATGGCCCACGACGCAGACGTCATCGTGATCGGCGCAGGTCTCGCAGGCCTCGCGGCCACCGCGGAACTCGTCGACGCGGGCCGCCGGGTCATCCTCGTCGACCAGGAGCCCGAGCAGTCGTTCGGCGGCCAGGCGCACTGGTCGTTCGGCGGCCTCTTCTTCGTCGACTCCCCGGAGCAGCGCAGGCTCCGCATCAAGGACTCGCACGCTCTGGCCATGCAGGACTGGATGGGCACGGCCGCCTTCGACCGGCCGGAGGACCACTGGCCGCGCAAATGGGCCGAGGCGTACGTCGACTTCGCCGCGGGCGAGAAGCGGTCCTGGCTGCACGGGCAGGGCGTGCGGTTCTTCCCGGTGGTGGGCTGGGCCGAGCGCGGCGGATACGACGCGCAGGGGCACGGCAACTCCGTGCCGCGCTTCCACATCACCTGGGGCACGGGCCCCGGCCTCGTCGCCCCCTTCGAGCGCCGCGTCCGCGAAGGCGTCGCCCGCGGCCTCGTGCAGCTCAAGTTCCGCCACCGGGTCTCCGGTCTCTCCCGCAGCGCGGGCAGCGTCGACACGGTCACCGGAGAGGTCCTCGAACCCTCCGACGCCGAGCGCGGCACGGCGAGCAGCCGCGAGGTCACCGGGTCCTTCGAGTTCAGGGCCCAGGCCGTGATCGTCACCTCCGGCGGCATCGGCGGCAACCACGACCTCGTACGCGCCAACTGGCCCGAGCGGCTCGGCACTCCGCCGCAGCGGATGGTCGCCGGCGTGCCCGCGCATGTCGACGGGCGGATGCTCGGCATCACCGAGGGGGCCGGAGCGCGCCTCATCAACCGCGACCGCATGTGGCACTACACCGAGGGCATCCAGAACTGGAACCCCATCTGGGACAACCACGGCATCCGCATCCTGCCGGGCCCCTCGTCGCTCTGGCTCGACGCGCGCGGCGACCGCCTTCCCGTGCCGCTCTTCCCCGGCTTCGACACCCTCGGCACGCTCGAACACATCATGCGGTCCGGGTACGAGTACACGTGGTTCGTGCTCAACCAGCGCATCATCGGCAAGGAGTTCACGCTCAGCGGCTCGGAGCAGAACCCCGATCTCACCGGCAAGTCCGTGCGCGGGGTCCTCGACCGGGCCCGCGCCGACGTGCCCGCTCCCGTGAAGGCGTTCATGGACAACGGCTCCGACTTCGTCGTGGAGAAGGATCTCTCCTCCCTCGTGCGCGGCATGAACGCGCTCACCAAGGAGCCCCTCATCGACGAGGCCGCGCTGCGCCGCACGATCACCGCGCGCGACCGGGAAGTCAGCAACCCCTTCACCAAGGACCTCCAGGTCACCGCCATCCACGGCGCCCGCAAGTTCCTCGGCGACCGGCTCATCCGGGCCGCAGCCCCGCACCGGATCCTCGACCCCAAGGCGGGCCCGCTCGTCGCGGTGCGGCTCAACATCCTCACCCGCAAGACCCTCGGCGGCCTGGAGACCGACCTGTCGTCCCGCGTCCTGACCGAGGGCGGCGAGCCCCTGCCCGGCGTGTTCGCGGCGGGCGAAGCCGCCGGATTCGGCGGCGGGGGAGTGCACGGCTACCGCTCACTCGAAGGCACGTTCCTCGGCGGCTGCCTCTTCTCGGGGCGCGCCGCGGGCCGTGCGGCCGCCAAGTCGGTCAGCTGACGCCAAGTCGGTCAGTTGACGCCAAGTCGGTCAGCTGAAAGGTGCGTTCGTCGCATTGAGGCGTGATCGTCGCCGCTTGACCGAATCGTGTCCTGGCGGGCAACCGCGCAGGTCGGGGATGAAGTCTGAGGATTGTGAAACGAGTTGGTGAAGGCCCCTGGCATGGACACACCTTGACTGGAGGGCTACCTACCGGTTTGCTGTGTGTGATCATCCGTACGCGAACCGCGCCGGGGAGGCAGTCCCGCGGTGTCACCACCTCCACCCCCCTTGGGCCGTTCCCGCAAGCGGGCGGCCCACGCCTTCGACCCCGCCCTCGACGACGCCGAACTCGCAGCCGCCCGGACCGCACTGGCCCAGGGCCGCTGGACCGAGGTCCGCGCGCTGCTCGCCGACACCGGCGACGACTGGGACCGCAGGGGCCACCGGTTCGACGTACTCGCACAGGAGCACACCACCACCGCCTGGGCCCGTGACTGGCGGCTCGCCGAGCCCGAGAGCGTCGACGCCGCCCTGCTCATCGCCTACGCCTCCGTGTACCTCGCGCTGCGCGGCAAGGGGCGCTCCGAGAAGGCGCGGGACGCCTGCCGCGAAGCGGCCGCGCTGCTTCCCGCCGACCCCACGCCGTGGCTCGCGCTGCTGACCCTTGAGCGTTCCCTGGGCCTCGAGGAGGACGTGGTCCGGCTCTTCGACGAGGTCCGCCACCGGCACCCCGAGCACCACCACGCCCACCACCTGATGGTGGCCAGGCTCGCCGAGCGGCGCCCCGCCGCGGGCCAGGACCCCCTGCACGAGGTGTACGACTTCGCCGCCTGGGCGGCCGAACAGGCGCCCGCTGATTCGCCGTTGGCGGTCCTGCCCGTCGTCGCGCACGCCGAGCGCTACCGCGTCCTGGCCACCGCGGGCAGCGAGCCCGCCGACCCCGTGGCCTCCGGGCACTGGACGGGACGCCGGGCACGCCAGGTCATGAAGGCCGCCTTCGACTGGTGGCTGGAGTGGGAGATGCCCGAGAGCAGGGCCCACCCGCGCTGTCGCGTCGACCTCAACTTCCTTGCCCACGCCAAATTCTGCGAGGGCCGGGCGGCCGAGTCGGCCGCCCTCTTCCACCGGATCGGGCGGCACGCGACCCCAGCACCCTGGTCGTACCCGGACCGGGACCCGTACAAGGCGTTCACCGCCGCGCGCAGCGCCGCGCTCGGCTCCGCCTGACCCACCGCACCAACCCGCCCACCCGAAAGGACAACCGCGCCATGGCGACGGGCAGTTCGAGCAGCACGAGACACGCGAGCGAAGCCGCCGACGGCAGCGGGATCAGCACCTACAAAGGCCAGGAGACGGCACTGCGCGCCGGCCGCCTCGGTACGGCGGGCCTCCTCCTGTCCGTGCTCGCGGCGACCGGACCGCTCATGGTCGTCGCGGGCGTCATGCCCACCACGTACGGCGTGATGGGCGTCGTCGGACAGCCGTTGCTCTTCCTCATCCTCGGCGTGGTCCTCGGCCTCTTCAGCTTCGGCTACGCCGAGATGAGCCGCCACGTCCACAACGCGGGCGCCTTCTACGCGTACATATCGAGGGGACTCGGCGGTACCGCGGGCGCCGGCGCCTCGCTGGTCGCGCTCGTCGCCTACAGCGTGCTGCAGGCGGGCCTCTACGGGCTCCTCGGATTCGAGGTCTCCGGGCTGCTCAACACGTACTTCGACGTCGAAGTCGCCTGGTGGATACCGGCACTCGTCACCGTCGCCGTCGTGGCCGTACTGGCCTGGCTGAAGATCGACCTGAACGCGCGCGTGCTCGGTGTGCTGCTGCTCATCGAGGTGGCGCTGGTCGTCATCTTCGACATCGCGGCCATCGCGGACCCGGCCAAGGAGGGCCTGTCCCTGCACGCGTTCAACCCGGACACCCTCACGGGCGCGGGCGTCGCCACCTCGCTCTGCTTCTGCATCGCCGCCTTCACCGGCTTCGAGCAGGCTCCCGTGTACGCGGAGGAGACCAGCCGCCCGCAGGTCGTCGTCGCCCGCGTGATGTTCTTCGCGGTGGGCTTCGTCGCCATCTTCTTCGCGATCAGCTCGTGGGCGCTCACGGTCGCCGCGGGCCCCTCCGGCATCGTCCCGGCAGCACAGGAACAGAGCGCAGGGCTGCTCTTCGGGCTCACCGAGTCCCGGCTCGGCGGCACCTTCACCGACGTACTCCATGTGCTGTTCGTGACCGGCATGTTCGCGGCGATCCTCTCCTTCCACAACGTGGTCGCGCGGTACGCCTTCGCCATGGGCCGCGAGGGTCTGCTGCCCGCCACGTTCGGCAAAACCAACACCTCGACCGGCGCCCCGGGCACCGGCTCCCTGCTCCAGACGGTCATCTCCGTCCTGATCGTGGTGGCCTTCGCGGTCACCGACGACGGCAAGTTCGGCGACCCGACCGCGCCGGTCCTGCACCTGTTCACCTGGGGCGGCAACGTCGGCGCCCTGGGCGTCATCCTCCTGATGGCCACGGCTTCCGTCGCGGTCATCGTGTTCTTCGTGCGCCGCGGGGCCGCGCGTACGCAGGCCTGGCGCATCACCGCGTCGGCGCTCGCCGCGATCGGCCTGTTCGTCATCGCGGGCTACACCGTCAAGGACTTCGACGTCCTGGTCGGCGCGGGCCCCGGCTCGGTGCTCAGCTGGGTCCTTCCCGGCATCATCCTGCTCGCCGCGGTGATCGGCGTGGTCTACGGCGCGGTCCTGCGCTCGACCAAGCCGGAGGCGCACGCACGGATCGGCCTCGGCAACGAGGCGTTCCAGCTGGAGAAGGCGGCGGAGGAACCGTCCGGCCAGGCATGACGCAAGGCCTGACCCAAGGTGTGACGGAACGCTGACGGATTCCCGCGGCCCCTGTACCCCGGGGGCCGCGGGTGCTCGAATCGAGGGGTGACAACTCCCCCTTCCCGCAGGCCCGCGCAGGACGGCACGGACGGCACGGACCGCGGCGGTACGCCGGTCGGCCGCCGCCTGGTCCTCGGCATGCTCGGCGTCGGCGCTGTGGGCGTGGCCGCCGCGCAGCCGCTCCAGCGGGGCCTGGAATCCTTCCTCGGCGCCGCGTCCGACAAGGACCCCACGGGCCTGACGGACCTGCTCCCCAACGGCGGCGGCTTCCGCTACTACTCGGTGGCCGCGTCCGTCCCGCACAAGAACGAGTCGACGTACCGCCTGAAGATCGACGGCCTGGTGGACCGCCCCATGACGTACTCCCTCGCCGAGCTGCGCGCGCTGCCGCAGACCCGCCTGGTGCGTGACGTCCAGTGCGTGACGGGCTGGCGCGTGCCGGGCACACCCTTCGAGGGCGTACGCCTCTCCCGCCTCCTGGACGCGGCGGGGGTACGCCCGACTGCCCGCGCCGTCCGCTTCACGTGCTTCGACGGGACGTACAGCGAGAGCCTGACGCTGCGTCAGGCGCGGCGCAAAGACGTCCTGGTGGCCCTGCGCATGCAGGACAAGGACCTGGGCCACACCCACGGCGGCCCGGCCCGTCTCTACGCCGCCCCCATGTACTTCTACAAGTCGGCGAAGTGGCTCTCCGGGATCACGCTCACGGACGAGGTGGAGCCGGGGTACTGGGAGAAACGGGGCTACGACGTCGACGCCTGGGTGGGTGATTCGAATGGCAGGGACGACGAGCCCACGGCTTGAGGCGGCTGCGGCGCGGGTGCGGAGGTTCAGCCCGGCGGAGCGCTGGGTGCACCGGATGACGGCGCTGCTGATGGGCGTGTGCGTCGCGACCGCGGCGTGCCTGTACGTGCCTCAGCTGGCCGAGCTCGTGGGGCGCCGCGCGTTGGTGGTGACCGTTCACGAATGGTCGGGCCTGCTGCTCCCTGCCCCGTTCCTGGCGGGCCTCGCGTCCCGCGCCTTCCGCGGCGACCTGCGCCTCCTGAACCGCTTCGGCCCGCACGACCGGGCCTGGCTGCGACGACGCACCCGGCACCGACAGGCGGGAAAGTTCAACGCGGGCCAGAAGCTGTACGCCGGCTGGCTGGCAGGAGCGGTCCTGGTGATGCTGGGAACGGGCCTGCTGATGTGGTTCACGCACCTCGCCCCACTGGCCTGGCGCACGGGAAGCACGTTCGTCCACGACTGGCTGGCACTGGCGCTCGGCGTGGTGATCGCAGGCCATGTGGGGATGGCGTGGGCGGACCCGGAGGCGAGGCGGGGAATGCGGACCGGGTCTGTGGACCCGGAGTGGGCGGAGAGGGAGCATCCGCTGTGGCGGAAGTAAACGAAGACGCCGGACGGGCTGGATACTTCCAGTCCGTCCGGCGTTTGAGGACTTCTTGTCCGGGAGTCCAGGGGGCGGAGCCCTATGGTTTCGGGAAGGGGCGGGATCGGGGAAAAGAACCCGCCCTGACCCCCGCTAAATCACCAGCGACAGCAACAGCACCAGCCCACCCGCAACCACAGAGATGATCGTCTCCATGACCGACCAGGTCTTGATCGTCTGCCCCACGTCAAGCCCGAAGTACTCCTTCACCAGCCAGAACCCCGCATCGTTCACATGCGAGAAGAAGAGCGACCCCGCCCCGATGGCCAGCACGAGCAGCGCCGTGTGCGCGTCGGACATGTCCGCGGCCAGCGGAGCCACAAGACCCGCCGCCGAGATGGTGGCCACCGTCGCCGACCCCGTCGCCAGACGGATCACCACGGCGATCAGCCAAGCGAGCAGCAGCGCCGGAATCGACCAGTCCTTGGAGATTTCGAGGACCATCTTGCCGACACCCGAGTCGATGAGGGTCTGCTTGAAGCCGCCACCCGCACCCACGATCATCAGCACACCGGCGATCGGCGCGAGCGACTTCTCGACGGTGGTCGAGAGCTGGCCCTTGGTGAAGCCGGCCGCACGGCCGAGGGTGAACATGCCCACGAGCACCGCGGCGAGCAGCGCGATCAGCGGCGAACCGACGACGTCGAAGACCCGCTGGACCGTGTGGTCGGGGTTGTCGACGATGATGTCGACCAGGGCCTTGGCCAGCATCATCACGACGGGCAGCAGCACGGTCGCGACGGTCACGCCGAACCCGGGACGCTTCTCCAGGTCCTCCGTGGGACGCTGCGGCATCATCTTCTCGGGGGCGGAGACGTCCACCCACCGCGCCGCGTACTTCGAGAAGACGGGGCCCGCGATGATCACCGTCGGGATGGCGACGAGCACGCCGAGGGCGAGGGTGATGCCCAGGTTCGCGTCCACCGCGTCGATCGCGACGAGCGGACCGGGGTGCGGCGGAATGAGACCGTGCATCACGGACAGACCGGCGAGGGCCGGGATACCGATCCGCATCAGCGAGTAGTTGCCGCGCTTGGCGACCATCAGGACGACCGGGATCAGCAGCACGATGCCGACCTCGAAGAAGAGCGGTAGCCCGATCACCGAGGCGATGAGCACCATCGCCCACGGCATCCCGCGCCCGCCCGCCTTGGCGAGGATCGTGTCGACGATCTGGTCGGCGCCGCCGGAGTCGGCGAGCAGCTTGCCCAGGATCGCGCCGAGAGCGATCAGCACACCCACGCCCGCGACCGTCGAGCCGAGACCCGCGGTGAAGCTGGTGATCGCCTTGTCGAGCGGAGCACCCGCGAAGGCGCCCAGGGCGAGCGACCCGATGGTCAGGGCCAGGAACGCGTGCAGCTTGAACTTCGTGATGAGCAGGACGATGACGGCGATGCCCGCGAGGACGGCGATACCCAGCTGGGCATGGCCCGCGGAGGTGATCGGCTCGACGGCGTCCGCTGCCAGCATCTCAACGCTGAGACTGGACACGGTGTCTTCCTTGTACGTCAGGGGAGGGGGTGCGGGGTACGGGGGAACGGGGGAGGTGCGGGGAACGGGGAACTACTGGCCGAGCGCGCCCAGTGCCTTGAAGGCACGCTCGCTGATCTCTTGTGGACCGCCGGTGACGTCGACCGCGACGCCCGCCTCGTCCGCGCCGAGCGGCTGCAGCGTGGCGAACTGCGAGTCGAGCAGGGCCGTCGGCATGAAGTGGCCCTGCCGGTGGGACATCCGGTCCTCGATGAGGGCCCGGTCACCGGTGAGGTGGACGAAGACGACGCCGGGAGCCTCGGCCCGCAACCGGTCGCGGTAGCTGCGCTTCAGCGCCGAGCTGCTGACCACACCGCCGAGCCCGGCCCTGCCGTGGGCCCAGGCGCCGATGGCATCGAGCCACGGCCAGCGGTCGTCGTCGGTCAGCGGGGTCCCGGCCGACATCTTGGCGATGTTCGCCGGGGGGTGGAAGTCGTCGCCCTCGGCGTAGGGAACGCCGAGCTGTGCCGCGAGCAGGGGACCGATCGTTGTCTTGCCGGTTCCTGCCACGCCCATCACTACGACGACGTGGGGGGTGCTCATCGCTGTCCTGCCTCGCTGTCTTCTTCGACATCGGTCCGAGAACGAGCCACGGGACGGGGGAGACCCGTGGCTCGTTCACGTCACTGAAACCTATTAGGTCGGACAAATTCAAGAGTCTGTGACACAAAAGTCTGACTTTTTGTTCCCGAGGGTCGCCGCTTACCCTGACGACATGACCGCACAGGCCCGTGGGCTGCACGCTCGCGTACTGGAAAGCCTCGGGCCCGCCATCACCGGAGGCGAGTACCCGCCGGGCAGCGTGTTGCGCACGGACGAGCTGGCCCAGCGCTTCGAGGTGTCACGTTCCGTCGTACGGGAAGCGGTGCGGGTCCTGGAGTCGATGCACCTCGTCGAGTCCCGCCGCCGGGTCGGTGTGACCGTACTGCCCACGGCGGAGTGGAACGTCTACGACCCGCAGGTCATCCGGTGGCGTCTGGCCGGCGCCGACCGGCCGCGCCAGCTGCGCTCCCTCACGGTCCTGCGCTCGGCGATCGAACCGTCCGCCGCGGGGCTCGCCGCCCAGCACGCCACACCCGAGCAGTGCGCGGCCCTCACCGAGTGCGCACTCGGCATGGTCGCCACCTCGCGGGGGCAGCAGCTGGAGGGCTACCTCTTCCACGACATCAACTTCCACCGCGTCGTCCTGAACGCGTCCGGCAACGAGATGTTCGCCCGCCTCGGCGACGTCGTCGCGGAGGTCCTCGCGGGCCGCACCCACCACCAGGTGATGTTCGAGGACCCGGACCCGGCGGCCGTCACCCTGCACGTCAGGCTGGCGGAGGCGGTGCGTGAGGGTGACCCGGTGCGCGCGGAGGAGCTGACGCGGGAGATCGCCGTGGGGGCGTTGCACGAGCTGGACATTCTCGCCCCGTAGCGGCTTCGGAGCACGTACCCGTGTCGGGGACAATGGTCCGCATGTCCCGACGCGCCCCCCGTCCCCAGACCAGCTGCCCCTGCGGTCACCCCGAGCCGTACGAGAAGTGCTGCGGTCGGCTGCACCGGGGCGAGGCCGTCGCCGCCGTGCCCGAGGAGCTGATGCGCTCCCGCTACTGCGCCTTCGCCGTCAAGGACGAGGCGTACCTCCTTCGCTCCTGGCATCCGCGCACCCGGCCGCCGCGCGTGGAGTTCGACCCGAATCTTCGCTGGGTCGGCCTGGAGATCCTGGACACGGCGGACGGCACCGCGTTCCACACCACCGGCACGGTCGAGTTCCGGGCCCGCTACACCGACGGGGGCCGCCCGGACGCCCTGCACGAGCGGAGCCGTTTCGAGCGGATCGACGGGGCCTGGGTGTACGTCGACGGCGCCTTCATCGACTAGCGAACCGGCGGACCAGCCGACTAGCGGATGTCCCCGAACTCGCTCATGACCCCCGGCGGAGCCAGCGCGTTCACGTAGTGCCCAGGACCGTGGTCCTCGAAGGAGTACGTGAACGGGACGTTCCGCGTCAGCGCGAGCCGGGCCGCGAAGAACGCGAGGGGCGCCACCACCGCGAGGCCCGCCAGGCTGTCCATCTGCGGGTAGCGCGGCGCCGGATCACGCACCTCCACCCAGCCGGGCCGCCGGCCCGGCCCCCGCACCAGCTCCGTCACCGCCCGCCCCAGCGACTCCGCCCGGCTCCGGGCCGTGGCACGCAGCCGCCCCCCGAGCAGATCGCCCGGCAGGGACAGCGCCTCGATCATCGTGTCGGCCACGAGCGTGAGGGCGCCCTCGACCACGCCCTGCTGTCGCCGGTAGTGGAACTCGCGGCCGAAGGGCGCGTAAGGACCGACTGGACGCGGCGGAAGGGCGGGGACGACGTCGCGGTCGTAGATGTAGCGGATGAGCCGGTCGCGCAGCACGTGGACGCCCCGCCCGTCGCGGGCCCGATGGCAGGCGGCGGCGAAGTCGGGCCCGCCGAGCATGGGCTGGCCGAAGGTGTAGACGGCCCTCAGCCGTTCCGCGACCGCGGCGTACCGCGGCTCGTGCATCAGGACGACGCCCATCAGCGCCGCCATCGCACCGCCGAGGCTGTGCCCGGTGATGTAGAGCGCCTCCATCCCCTCGCCCACCGTGCCCTGCTCGTCGGGGTCGACCGACTCGCCGCGCATCGCCCGCTCCAGGGCCTGCATGACCAGGTACCGCGAGGCCCGCATATTGCGGTAGAAGCCCGCGTGGACGTCGTACCGCTCGCCGCCGAGGTCCACGTGGAGCATCTCGGGCCGTACGTCGGCGTCGGTGAGGATGCTGATGATGTCCTCGGGCTGGGTGCCGCGGTAGCAGAGGATCACCACCCGACGGTCCTTGTCCTGCAGCAGGTATGCCGCCGACGTGATGTAGAGCGCGCCCACCCGCTGCTCGAAGACCCGGCAGCGGTTCTCCTCCAGGCCGAGTCGGGCCATGATCATGGCGAGCGTCTCGGGGTCGGGGTCCTCAGGGGTGCCCGCGTACGCGTACGCGGCGCAGGTCGCCAGGGCGTGCGGGACGACGCCGTCCGGATCGGGCTGCGACGTGTTCGCCAACAGCCGCTCCACCAGGTCCGGATAGACCGGGAAGGCCCCTGTGGGGCCGGTTCCTGTGGCGTCCTTGTACGGGCGCAGATCGGTGAAGGACGGCGCCTTGGCGTGCTGGTCCCGCATGTCTTCCCCCGGAACGTGCGGTGGCGGCAAGGGAGTTGCGAGCACACCACCGGCCCGGTCCGCAGTCAACTCGCGGGCGCCGGGCCCCCGCCCACCCGACACGGTCCGGCCATCGGAGCCCTCCCGCTCCTGGGGTTGCTGTGGGAGGAGACCCCAGAGGGACACCCGGACGATCACCTGACCTGTTCCGCGCAGCCGCCCAGTGCCCCCGACGGGCCCAAACGCCCTGCGCCGCCTGCCTGTTCGAGGCCCGACCCACGCCCCGCACATAGGCGGGAACCCGCGCTGCGGCCGTCCCGCGCCATGAGTAGCGTCCTAGGCCCTGTCGTCGGACTTCCGCCTGCCCGCAC